>NZ_JAGQEG010000027.1 GCF_018305005.1 Collimonas silvisoli | reverse complement strand
GCTCCGGGATTTTTGGACACGGCGTCGACGGCGTTGTAGGTGGACAGCGCAGTAACCGCTCCAGCCAGCACCTGCATCCGGCCATCGCCGGTCTGGCTCGCCGCCCGGCCCATCTGCTGCCCGGTCTGCACCGCCGAGATCACCGGGTTGGTCACTGCCACCGTCACGCCGCTTTGCTTGAACTTACTGTCCTGCGTGGCGCTCATGGTTTCGGTGGCGGCGGTGATGTCGACCGATTTGGCGAGAATGCCGATATCCCCCTTGGGCGCAATCACATCGCTGCCGGTCTGGGTATAGGCGTTGCCGGCGCTGATGCGGATATTGCCGTCAGTGCTGCCGATGGTGCTGCCGGTCTGCGTGGTCTGCTGGCTGGTTTGCGTATTCTGTTGTTCCTTTTTACCGGCAGTGAAACCGACGCCGCCGCTGCTGAACACACCGGAGGTCTTTTCTTCTAAGCGATAGCTGCTGTCGCTGGTGTTTTGCGCGCTGCTGATGGTGACGTTATTTTTGGCATGCAGGTCAACATCATTGGTCGCAACGATATTGCTGCCGGTGACACCAATATCGCGCCCGGCCTGGACGATTACGGAGTCGCCCGACAAGGTGCTGCCGACGGCGGTGCTGGTGTTGACGTTGGCTTGCGAACGGTCGCTCGATGACGACAGCATGCCTTTGGAGGTGAAGTAAGTCGCTTGATCGACGCTGCCGGTTTGCTGGGCCGTGCCGATATGGATATCGCGCCCGGCGGCGGCCACCAACTGGCCGCCGGCATTGGCGTAGGCTGCTGCGGCGTTGATATCCTGGCCGGCGATCAGGGCCAGCTTGCCGCCGGCGTTGATGGCGCTGCCGTTGACTTGGGTCTGTGTTTGATACAGGTGATTGTCGTTGTCATAGGTGGCGTTGTAGCTGCTTCGGGTATCGACTGCGCTCAGGTTCAGGTCACGGCCGGCGGCCAGGACGGCGTCGCCGGTGGCGTTGATGGCGGTCGCGGCCAGATTGAGGTCGCGCCCGGCTTGCACCGATAACTGATCGGCGGTGACGCTGGCAACCCGTCCCAATGTCGTATTCGTGCCGTGGGCGCCAGTGACAGAGCTGGCGGCGGTACTCATCGCCACATCGCGCCCAGCCAGGATGCCGACACGGTGGCCGGCGATACTGCCGCCATTGTTGAGGATGTCGTTTTGCGCGACAAGAATAGTGCTGCCATCCTTGCCGGTGCTGCGGATATCGCCGCTGTTGACGATATCGTTGGCTTTGACGATCAGCTTGTTCGATGCTTGCAGCGTGCCGCCGTTGTGCAGGTTGCCGTTGATGGTCAGATCGATATCCTTGCCGGAGATGAGCGCGCCGGTGGGGGCGATGTCCTCGGCGCTGGCGCGGCTCAGATAGACTACCGGCGCCAGCACTTTGGTGCGGCTGCCGTCGGGCAGCGTCACCTCTTGTTCGACCAGCCAGACCATGTCGAAGGTCAGCGCCGCCACCTGCGCTGCGCTCAAGGCAATCCCGGGGGTGAGCTGGAATTGCGCCGCACTGGCAACGCCGGCTTCCATCAAGGCCTTGTACTGGGCTTCGTTGCTGGCGTAGCCGTCCAGGAAACGTTTGCCGGTGAGCTGGGCAATCTGGTCGTTGATCAGCTTCTGTTCATAGAACCCATCGCCCAGGCGCTTTTGCACTTTCTGCGGATCGAGCGAGAGGCGGCCTAATAAATAGTCGCTGGAAATGAAGGTTTTGTAGTTGGTGAATTTGGGGTCGGTTTCGATCAGGTAGGGTTGGTCCGGTTGTGACTGCACCGTAAACAACTGGCTGTTCGGCAGCACCAGATTCGGCAACGCAGAGGCAGGCGTGCCGACGGTTTGATTGCTGCCGGCGGTCTCGGCAACGGCGCCGGCATTGCCGCTGGCGCCGTCGATCGCATTGGCGCTGCCTGGGCCGACGCTCTTGCCGGGACGGTTGTCAGACAGGGTGCTGCCGTTGATGGTAGGCACGGCGTTGTTGGCCACCGTATTGCCGATGGCCTGGTTGGGGCCGGTGGCGGGGCGGGTGTGCTCTTGTCTGGTCCAGACTTGCAGCGCCAGCGGCAACCTCGACAGCTCCACTTCGAAGGCGTCGGGGCTGCCGTTAACGTAGCGGTAGTGGTTCCGATGCGGGTGGCCGCTGACCCAGTGTTCGTAGTTCTCTCCTGCAGTCATATGATTGGTGGTGACGGTTTCCCCTGTCGCCCCGAGGTTATTGATGTCGCCGGTATGGCCGGTGATGCTGCCGCCGGCAATGATGGTGCTCTTGTCGTTGGTGACCGTGCCGGACAGGACCATGTTGCCGCCCGAGGTGATCTTGCCGGGGTCGCTGGTCTTGACTACGCTTTGCTGGACAATCTGGGTGTAATCCCGTTTGTGAAACCGCTCGTTGCGCCAGTTGCCGGGCAGGATCAGCACAATCCCGCCGTCGCCGCTATCGCCCCAGGTGACTTGATCCGCTGCGAACCAGACACCGGGCGCGCTCACGGGGCTGTATTCGATGACGCGCTTGGTTTTAGTCTCATCTATCTGCAACTCGGTGCTGAAATGATCGTTGCGGTTTGTCAGTGCGGCAGTGTGCAGCGTCAGCGCGCCACCGGCGTCGATGGTGGCCGAGGCGTTGAGGATGCTGACGGCGTTGCCGCCGACATTGTTGTCGGCGTCCAGCGCACCGCCCAGGGTCATGTCGCCCAGGCTTTGGATCAGCGCATGTTCGCGATTGGTGATGCTCTGTGCGCCAATCTGCAGCGTGTTGCGCGAGGCAATCACACCGGCTTGCATGCCAGCGGCGTCGACATCATTGCTCAGCGTCTGCGCACCGATAGCAATCTCGGTGCCGTAGATGCGGCCGGTGTTGGTGATGCTGTTGGCGGCATGGATCACCGTGGCGCCTTCGCCGGCGTTGATCAAGCCGCTGGCCTGGTTGTTGACGTTGGCGGCGTTCAGCGTCACATTGCGTACCGCCTCCAGATTACCGGTGTTGGTCAGATCGCCGGTAATCGACAAGGTCAGATCGCGGTTGGCGCTGAGCGTGTTGCCGGCGGTATTGGCGTAATCGCCTTGCAGGCTGATGCTGGCGTCTTGGGCGGCGATGACTTTGCCGTTGCCGAGCAAGGTGTTGGCGGTGAGGCGCAGATTGCGGTTGCTGCCGAGCGTGCCGGCGCTATTGTTGACGGCGCCGCTGCTCGCTAACGTGATATCGCCGCCGGCGCCAGTGCCAGCGCTGCTGCCGATCAGGCCGGACAAGTTGTCGAGGCTGGCGACGCTGATGTCGATATCGCCGGCAGCGCCAATGTTGCCGTCGATATTGCTCAGTCTTGCGCCGGCCTGGTCCAATTGCAGATGTCTGCCGGCGTACAACTTGCCGGCATTGTTATTGAGCGCGCTGCCGTGGTTCAAGGTGAGGTTGCCGGCGGCGATGATCTGGCCGTACTGGCTGTTGTCCAGATACGCACTGCTCAGCAGCACATCGCCATTGCCGCCGATGGCGCCGCGCTCAGCCGTATTGGCGGCATTGGTATTGGTGATCCGGCTGCCGCCGTCGATCCGGGTGAGGCCGCTGCCGCTGTTGGCGATGCGGCCTGCGCTGTTGTCGATGCTGCTGCCCGATACGGTCAGCGTGGCGTTGCCGCCATTGGCTTCGATGCGGCCATGGTCGTTGCGCACGGCGCCGGCGGCGGCAGCGCTCAGACTGGCGGCGCTCTGGATCACGCCGTCGGCATTGATCAATTGGCCGTCTGACTGCAGTGTCAGATCGTCTTTGGCATAGAGCGTGCCGCCGCTGTTGTCGATGGTTCCTGCATGGAGATGGAAGGCGCCGGCGCTGCCGATAAAGCCGCCGACGCCATTGGCCACGCCATTGTTGATATCTTGCGCAAGCATGATGCTGAGCGGTGCGGCTGCCACGCTTTGCACGGTGCCGGCGGCGTTGTTGAGGCTGTTGGCGCGGATGGCCAGGCCGCTCTTGAGGCCCTCGATTTTACCGGCGCTGTTGTTGATGCTGCCTGCCGCCCGCACCGTTAATTGGCTGCCGCCGAGGTAGGCGCCGGCGCTGTTGTCGATATCGCCTTGGGTGGCAACAATCTCAGCTTGTGCTTGGGAAAATATCGTCCCGCTGCGATTGTCGATGCTGCCGGCAATCACCGAAACCTGGCCGTTGCTGCCGATGCTGCCGCCCTGGTTCTGTAATGCGGCCTGACCGTTGTTGACGCTAACCTTCAGTTTGCCGGTACCGGCGAGCGCGATCGTGCCGCCGGCGTTGTTGAGTTGCCGAGGCGTCAGCGTCAGATCGGCGCTGTTGGTCTGGATCACGCCGCCGTTGCTGTTGTCGAGGATCTCTGCGACATCGATGACGTTGGCGTCAGTGCCAAACTGGGCAATCTGACCGGCTTGATTGTTCAGGCTGTTGCTGCGGATCGTCAGTTGATCGGCATTGATCTTGCCATGAGCGTTATCGAGCTGCTTCATAGTCAAGGCGACGGTTGCCGCATCCACCACGCCGCCATTGTTCTTGAAAGCAGCCGCATTGGCTTGCAGTGCGCTGCCGGCGGCCAGGCGGCCACGGCTGTTATCGAGCAGGTTGCCGATGTTGGCGGTGAGGTTGCGGCTGGCGGTAATGCTACCGGCGTTATTGGCGTTGGCCGCAGTCACTGTGACATCGCCGTTGCCGCCGATGACACCGCCGGCGGCGTTAGTCAGTTGCCCGCTGGCGCTCAACACCAGTCCATCTGCATTCAACGACGTGATGCGGCCGGCGCCGTTATCGATATCGCCGGCGGCGATGGTCAAGCCGCTGCCGGCTTGGATCACGCCTTGCTGATTGCCGATGGCGCCCGTGCTGTGCAAGACACTGCCGCCGGCGGCGGACAGGCTGCCGCGCTGATTGTTGATGCTGGCCGCAGTCAGCGCCAATTGGCCATTGGAGGCCGCATTGCCGGCGATGTTGCTCAGTGCGCCGGTATTGATTGTCAACGTGCCCGATCCGGCGTGATTGATGGCGCCGGCGTCGTTGCTCAGGCTACCGGCTTGCAGGTTGAGGTTTTGGGCATTGGTGGTAATTGCGCCGCCGTTGTTGTTGAGTGAGCCGGTGGTGGTGATGCCGGTGGCGCCGCTGCCCGATTGATTCAATGTGCCGCCGCTATTGGACAAGCTGGCGGAGTTGCTGGTCAGTTGCGAGACATTGATCAGACCATGATTGTTGATGACAGCACCGGCGGCGCTGATGGCGGCAGCGCCCGCCGCTTGCAAATTGCCGCCGCTATGGTCGATATCGCCGGCGCGCGCGGTCAGCGTGATGCTGCCGGCGGCGCTGGTGCGTGCATTGACGAGATTCAGGCTGGCGCCGTCGATGGCGACATTCGCGCCGGCGATGTTTTGGCCGGTGGCCGTAATGCCGGCGGCGGCGGCCAGATGCAAACTGCCGGCTTGCGTCGCCTGGCTGTTGGCGTCAATTCCGGCGCCCAGCACGCCGCTTGAGTTGATGCTGCCGGCGGACAGTGTCAGGTCGCCCTGTGCCGCCATCGTGCCGCTGTTGGCAATCTGCCCGTCACTGGAGAGTTGCACGGCTTGCTGGCCGTACAGCGTGCCGGCATTGATCACGGAATCGGCGCTGTGGATGGTGACCTGACCGCTGGCATTGGTCTTGCCGGCGAGGGTGATTTTTCCCCGGCTGTCGAGCTGGAGATCGCCGGCTTGCGCGCTAATCGTGCCAAGGCTGGCAACGCCGACCCCGGCTTCGGTGCCGATCAGACGGATCTTGTTGGCATACATCCCGCCCAGTTGCGCGACATCGATGCCGACGGTCGGCTGCGCGCCTTCACCCTGGATGACGATTACGTCCAGATCGGCGTATCTGACTTGATTGCTGCCGCTAAAAACGTTCAGTTGATTCGCCCACAATTGGCCGTTGACTTGCACACTGCGGGCAATCAGATCCAATTGATCGGTGTTGGCGCCATTGAGGCCGTTAATCTGAATATCGCCACGCGTGACGCGAAACGCATTCAGGCTGCCGTCGCCGCCGAACAGCGGCCTGCCAGTGGTGAGCGCGCCGCGTGAAGTATTGATAAAACCGCAGCCGGAGCAGGTGATGCCGTTCGGATTGGCAATGATCACTTCGGCGCGCTGGCCGGCCACTTCGGTATAACCGTTCAACTGGCTGCGGCCGCTGCCCATGACCTCGTTGAGGATGAGGCGGGCGCTGCCATTGGCCAGGTTCGGATTGCCGTCGACCAGGCCGCCCAACTGGGTCTGGGTGACGGTGCGGGCGTTGTTGAGGATGACGCCTTTGCTGTCGACGTTGTACCGGTCGTAGCGATTATGGCTGACGCCTGCCGCATTCGGTGTGACGATCTGCACCAGCGGCCGGCCGTTGGCGGTTTGGTTGATAGCAGGAATCGGCTGGGGGCCGCCGCTTTTATACGCCACCATTTGCGCCTGCACCACGGCGACGCCGCCGAATAGCGCCGCAATCGCCACCCCCAAATGCACCAGGCGCATCAACACTGAACTGCTTGCCCCTGATGCACCGCCTGCCGCGCGGCCCTTCCCCTGGCTGGACACGCTCTCTGCAACCGCCATCAACATGCCACGGTTTTTATTGAAAATGACGCGGTAAGCTAGCTTATTCATACATGTTCCAATTCATATCAATTGATGCGGTTGATGCGGTGTCAGGCAGGGAAAGTCGGGTGATTAATATTGATAAGCCAGGTTGACGCCAATGGCCGGTGCGGCCGTGCGAAACTCTTGCGGTTTGTAGAGCGACCAGCTGGAAAACACGTCGTAACTCAGGCCGAACAGACCGCCCCGCAGGCCGACAGTGGCGCCAGCCAGCTTGTTGCCGATCAGGTACTGGACGCTGGGGCCATAGACCTGGCCATAGTCGAGACCGATGTAAGCGGATTGCGCGCTTTGCGCCAGCGGCGCGACGAGTTCGTTGCGCATGAAGAAACCGCGCTCGGCAGCCAAGGTCAGCTCGCCGTCAAAGCCGCGCACCGTATAACGTCCGCCGATGCTGAATTGATCGGTCAGGTGCAAGCGCGAACGGGTGGTCTGGCCGCGCAGAGTGCCGATGTAAGTCAGCGCTTGACCGGCGATTTGAAATGGGGCGCTTAACGTTGCGTCGATGGTTTGCAGGGTGTAGCGGAAGCTTGGATCGTCCGCGGTGCGCGCAGCGGCGTCGCCCTGGCCGTTGAACCAGGAGACGCCCCAGCGATTGGCCAGCGTCAGATCCAATTGCGCGACGCCGAAATAATGTCTATGCAGCCAGGCCAACTCGGCCAAGGTGGTATTGCGCTTTTGCACATCGATTTCGGTATTGTCGATGAAGGCCTTGCTCCAGCGCTTGCCGAGCTTGAATTGCCAGCTATTCTTTTGCGCCTGATTGCGTTGGAATAACTGCGCGATCTTGAATTCCAGGTTGCGCGACTTGCCGCTGGAAATGAAGTCTTGATTGTTGCCGGCAATTTGCTGGTGATAATCGTAGCTGCTGCCGGATACGGCAAAGTTCCAGTAGCCGGCTGGAATTGCATAGTAGATATTGCTGCCGCTGGTGCCGCGCTGGCCGGCTTTGCGGTCAGCGTCGGTGCTGAGGCCGAGATTGAACAGGTCGTTGAGACCCAGCGGATTGTCGATGGCTAGATTAATTCCGGCTTGCAGCTTGCCGGTGCCTTTCGCGCCGCTGTCATCGAGCGTGCCGCTCAATTTCCACGGTTTGCCGCGTTTGACTTCGATCACCACATCGCTCTCGCCTGGAATTTCACCAGGCACGATTTGCATATCGACATCCTGGCTCGGGACGCGCTTCATCTGCTCCAGGCCTTGTTCCAGATCACGCAGATTGAGCAACTGATCGGGGCCGGTGGGGAAGGCGTTTTTCCAGGTGCCAGCCGGATCGGTAAAGCGGATGGCGCGGATCACGCCGGGCACCAGCGTCAGTGCCAGCGTGCCGCCGGCCAGATCCTGCTCGGGGACGCCGATGCGCGTGGTGCTGTAGCCTTTGCTCAAGATCAGGCCGGTCAAACGTTTGACGATCAGATTCAAGCCGTCTTTGCCGATGCAGGCGCCCGTGTATTGATTCAGGTAGTCTTGGGCAAAGCGGAAGGGATCATGCGGTAAATCGCTGGCGCCGGCGAAACGGATGGCCGGTGATAGCTGGTGCGGGACGTCAAGGACAAACTGTTGAATCGGAAAGCAGGGAGATTCGGCCGGCAGCACCAGCGTGTCGGCGGCTGCCACCGGCGCCGCGCCTTGCAGATCGATATTCGGCGCTTGCAATTGCCGCTGGCGCTCCTCTGCCTCGGCCTGGCTGCGGCGGCGTTGCTCTTCGCTGGCGGGAGTTTGAATTGTTTGGGCGTTAGCGACAGAGCTGGTGCTTGCGATGAAGAGAGCGAGTCCTACGCTCAATGCAAGTGCCGGCAGGTGTTCACTAACGCCGGCGCATGCAGCACGCTTTTCCATTTGGCGCTTTCGTTGTAAAGATGCAAACTAACACCCTACAAAGTGGCTTTCCGTTTGGATATGAGAATTATCTTATTTTTGATTAGGGGTTATCTGAAAAAGCTGCAGATGTCGAATCTCTCAAACACTTTACCGATGAGCGATCGTTATCGAATGATGGTGATTGTTTTTTTGCGAAGGAGTGGCGAGCAATGCTCGCGCACCCAAGAGATTTGATGCCTTTAAATTCCGGCTTAATTACGCACAGCCATGGCCGCCCGCGGTCTTGGTTGTCATGGGCAGGTCGCGGCCCGCTTCCCGCGTATGGCCGGCGGCTTCCAGACGCTGCAGGTAGTCCTCCCACATCACCTCTTGATCGCGCCCCAGCTTGTACAGATAGGCCCAGGTATAGATGCCGCTGACGTGGCCGTCTGAAAAGACCGGCTTGACCGCATAGTTGCCAACCGGTTCAAGTGCGGCCATTTCGACATTGCGCTTACCGGTTTGCAATACCTCTTGTCCCGGACCATGGCCGCTTACTTCGGCGGATGGCGAATAAACGCGCATCAATTCAAACGGCAGCGAAAAAACCGCGCCGTCATCGAAGGCAACTTCCAGCTTGCACGATTGCTTATGTACTGTGAATGACACCGGCACAGGCGCCGGTGCTGATTGTTTGGAGCCGGTCATTGGATGGCCTGAATAGAGAATTAAAACTGCTCGGAGATCGCCGAGCGCAAGGCGACCAGCAAAGCCTGCCGCTGCTCCAGAACTAATGGCGAAGGCTGGTGCCGGGCTTGCGCCCATACCGGACTGGGGAAATGCGCATCGTCGAGATAACGTGGAATCACATGCCAATGCAGATGCGGCGTCATGTTGCCGAGGCAGGCCAGGTTGATTTTTTCCGGCAGCATGATGTTGCGCACGGCGGTTTCAACTGTCCACACCGCATCCATGAATTGATTGCGGTCAGCCGCCGACAAGTCCGTCATTTCCTTGACGTGCCGATGCCAGATGACACGGCAGAAGCCCGGATACAGCGGATCGTCAACCAGCACCACGCGGAATTTCTCGGCGCGGTGGAGAATTTCTCCACCGTCGCCGCTGCACAGTTCGCAATCGACCGCATGGGCTGTCATGGTCATGGTTACACCAGGATCCTTTCGATACCGCCGTTGTTGGCGCGCGCCACATAATCCGGCAACCAGTTCTCGCCCAGCAGATGACGCGCCATCTCGACCACGATGTAGTCGGCAGTGGTGCCGGAATCGTCGTTGTAGCGCGACAAGCCTTGCAGGCAAGACGGGCAGGAAGTGAGGATCTTGACGTCGCCGCCAAAACCGTCGGCGCGCAGCTTATCCGCGCCCTTGGTCATCTCTTCTTCCTTGCGGAAGCGCACCTGGGTCGAAACATCCGGACGGCTCACGCCGAAGGTGCCGGACTCGCCGCAACAACGCTCGTTTTTCTCGATCTTGGCGCCGCTGTCGGTAGTGATCAAGGCATTCACCGTCTTCATCGGATCCTGCAATTTCATCGGGCTGTGGCAAGGGTCGTGGTACATATAACGAGTGCCGGTCACGCCTTCCAGCTTGAGATTTTTCTCCAGCAGGTATTCGTGGATATCGATGATCCGGCAGCCCGGGAAGATCTTGTCGAACTGGTAGCCCTGCAACTGGTCGTAGCAAGTACCGCAAGAAACGATCACGGTCTTGATGTCGAGATAGTTCAAGGTGTTCGCCATGCGATGGAACAGCACACGGTTGTCGGTGATGATCTTCTCGGCCTTGTCGTAGTCGCCGGAGCCGCGCTGCGGATAACCGCAGCACAGGTAACCCGGCGGCAGCACGGTTTGCACCCCGACCTGCCACAGCATGGCCTGGGTTGCCAAGCCCACTTGCGAGAACAGACGCTCGGAACCGCAGCCGGGGAAGTAAAACACGGCTTCGGTATCGGCGGTGGTGCTCTTCGGATCGCGGATGATCGGCACGATCTTGTCGTCTTCGATATCGAGCAATGCGCGCGCGGTCTTCTTCGGCAGATTGCCCGGCATCTTCTTGTTGATGAAGTGGATCACCTGCTCTTTGATCGGCGCCTTGCCGACCGTGGCCGGCGGTTTCTTGGTCTGCTTCCTGGCGAATTTCTTCAATAGCTCGTTGCCGAAGCGTTGCGCCTTGAAACCCCAGTCAGTCATCACCTTGCGAGTCATGTTGATGGTGGCCGGATCGGTTGCATTCAGGAAGAACATGGCGGCCGTGGTGCCGGGATTGAACGATTTCTTGTTCATCTTGCGCAGCAGGTTGCGCATGTTCATCGAGACATCGCCGAAATCGATATCGACCGGGCACGGCGTCACGCATTTGTGGCAGACGGTGCAGTGGTCGGCCACATCTTCGAACTCTTCCCAATGCTTGATCGAGATGCCGCGCCGGGTCTGCTCTTCATACAGGAAGGCTTCCACCAGCAGCGAGGTCGCCAGGATCTTGTTGCGCGGCGAGTACAGCAGGTTGGCGCGCGGCACGTGGGTGGCGCAGACCGGTTTGCATTTGCCGCAGCGCAGGCAATCCTTGACGCTGTTGGCGATGTCGCCGATATCGCTTTGCTGCATGATCAGCGATTCATGTCCCATCAGGCCGAACGACGGCGTGTAGGCATTGCGCAAATCAGCCTCGAAGCCGGGCAGATTCAGCAGCTTGCCCTTGTTGAAGCGGCCTTCCGGATCGACCCGTAATTTGTAGTCGCGGAAATCGCTGATCTCGTCTTCGGTCAGGAATTCGAGCTTGGTGATACCGATCCCGTGTTCGCCCGAAATCACGCCGTCCAGCGAACGCGCCAGGGTCATGATGCGCGCCACCGCGGCGTGCGCATCCTGCAGCATTTCATAGTGATCGGAATTGACCGGCAAGTTGGTGTGCACGTTACCGTCGCCGGCGTGCATGTGCAAGGCGACAAACACGCGGCCGCGCAAGACTTGCTTATGAATCGCGTTGCACTCGTCGAGAATCAGCTTGAACGAAGCGCCGTTGAAAATCTGCCGCAACTGGGCCCGCACTTCCTGCTTCCAGGATACCCGCACGGTGCGATCCTGCACCACGTCGAACACGGTGGCGGCCGGTTGCTGCGCCAGGCGTTGGTCGAATGCGGCGCTGAGTTTGTCCAGCCCCAATGCGGCCAGTGTCTCTTTCGCAGCGGCGAGCGGCATGTCCAGATGCGCCAGCAGATAGGTCCAGCGCGCCTGCACTGCAGCGATCAGTTGTTCGGCCTGATGGACACGGTCTTCCAGCATTTCGGCGGCGGAAATATCTTCGCCTTCCGCATCTTCGCTCTTGCCCAGGGGCAGATTGCCCTTGATAAAGAAGTCGCGCAACTGGTCCAGCAGTTGCAGCTTGTTCTTGACCGACAGTTCGATGTTGATGCGCTCAATGCCGTCGGTGTATTCGCCCATGCGGTTGAGCGGAATCACCACGTCTTCATTGATCTTGAAGGCGTTGGTATGTTTGGCGATGGCGGCCGTGCGGGCACGATCCAGCCAGAATTTCTTGCGCGCTTCCGCGCTGACCGCGACGAAACCTTCGCCGACACGGTTGTTGGCCATGCGTACCACTTCCGATGCCGCTTGCGCTACCGCGTTTTCATCGTCGCCGACGATGTCGCCGAACAAGGCCATCTTCGGCAGCACGCCGCGTTTCGATTTGGTGGTGTAGCCGACGGCGCGCAGATAGCGCTCATCCAGATGCTCCAGGCCGGCCAGGATCGCCCCGCCCTTCCTGGTTTCGGCATCGAGGAAATCCTTGATCTCGACGATCGATGGAATCGCATCGCGCGCCTGGCCGAAGAACTCCAGGCAGACCGTGCGCGTATGCTTCGGCATCTTGTGCAGAATCCAGCGCCCGGAGGTGATCAAGCCGTCGCAACCTTCTTTTTGAATCCCCGGCAAACCTGCCAGGAATTTATCGGTCACGTCTTTGCCCAGGCCCTCCTTGCGGAATACGCGGCCGGCGATTTCCAGGATTTCGGTCTTGAACGGTTTTTCGCTTGGACGGCCTTTTTCAGCCGGGTGGCGCCATTCCAGCTGGAAGCGCGCCAGCGGCGTGTCGTGGATCTTGCCGAGGTTGTGGTCGAGACGGGTAACGTCGAGCCAGTCGCCGTTCGGGTCGACCATGCGCCAGCTCGCCAAATTGTCGAGCGCGGTGCCCCACAGCACGGCCTTCTTGCCGCCCGCGTTCATGGCGATATTGCCGCCGACGCAGGATGCTTCGGCCGAGGTCGGATCGACCGCGAACACGAAACCGGCTTTTTCAGCGGCGTCGGAAACCCGCTTGGTGACCACGCCTGCGCCCGAATAAATGGTGGCGTATTCTTTATCCAGCCCCGGCAGCACGGCCATTTCGACCGGGCCCAGCTGTTCCAGTTTTTCGGTGTTGATGACGGCCGCCAGCGGCGTCAGCGGAATCGCGCCGCCGGTGTAGCCGGTGCCGCCGCCGCGCGGGATGATGGTCAGGCCGAGTTCGATACAGCCCTTCACCAGGCCGGCCATTTCATCTTCGCTGTCCGGGGTCAGCACCACGAACGGATATTCGACGCGCCAGTCGGTAGCGTCGGTCACATGCGATACGCGCGACAAGCCGTCGAACTTGATGTTGTCCTTGGCGGTGTAGCGCCCCAGGATCTTATTGGTGCGCTTGCGCAAATCGTAGGTCTGGCGGAATTCGTCGGAGAAGGCGGCAATCGCCTTGCGCGCCGCAGCCAGCAGCGCCTCGACATTCTCGCTGCGTTTCTTGGCTTCAACATCGTTGGGCGCCTCGGCGATATCGGCCTGGTCGGTCACGATACGCCGCTTGTCGACCTCGCTCAGGCGATGATGCAACGCGTCAATCAGCGCCTGACGGCGTTTTGGATTGTCCAGCATGTCATCTTGCAGATACGGGTTGCGCCGCACCACCCAGATATCGCCCAGCACTTCGTACAGCATTCTTGCGGAACGGCCGGTCTGGCGTTTGACGCGCAGTTCATCGAGCAAGTGCCAGGCATCCTCGCCGAGCAGCCGGATCACGATTTCACGGTCTGAAAACGAGGTGTAGTTATAGGGGATTTCGCGCAAACGCGTAGGAGTGGCGCCGTGTGGCGCATCTGACAAAAGTGCCTGGATTTTTACGGGGGCGTTCATTGGTCTATTGAAGTGACGACTGCGTGGCTACTGCTGCTGAATCAGCATTTTAGCTTATCGCGCAACTTCGCGACGGCAAGATGCGGATTTGTGCAGTGCAAGAGATTGCCCCCGCCAGGATAGCCAATGCCAATTAAATCAATAAAAACAATCAATTTTTATTTATTAATAGTTTTTAACTACAATGCATCCGTACCCACTACCTTCAGGAGCCCTTATGTTTAGCCAGATCATCAGCGAAATCATGGAAAGCATTGCCCTCACATTGGCCGATTACGGTCAGTGCAAAGGCTGATTCGCCTTACGCCAGGAGTTGGGGCCTGTCAGCGATGCGCCGGGAAATGCGTTCCAACCGGTAATTCGCCCGCGATCAGGCCAGCCAGCTCGCCACTTGCCGCCAAAAGCCGTCCGGCACATTCAGCAGCAGCCAGACCACCAATATGTAACGGACGAACTTGCCGATCGCCATGTACATGACGGAAGGCCAGAACGGCAGCTTGAGCCAGCCGCCCAGGGTGCAGATGGGGTCGCCGATGGCCGGCACCCAGGCCAGCAGCATGGTTTTGGCGCCGTAGCGCTGCAGCCAGCCGAACCAGTTGCTGCCGCGCTCGCGGGCGAACGCCTGCTTGGCGCCGTAACCCATCCAGTAATCGACCACGCCGCCCAGCGTATTGCCGGTGGTCGCCACCAAAATCACCGCCCAGAACAACGCGCCATTGGCCTTGATCACGGCAAACACGGCCGGCTCCGAGCCGAGCGGCAGCAAGGTGGCGGCGACAAAACTGATGATAAAGACTGAAGTCAGGCCGACCGTTGGCACGGCGAGTGTCTTCAGCAACCATAAAACGGCGGATTCGATCATGGGGAAACAATTCAGAAAATTCCAGGATTCGGCAGCTAGCGGCAAAACCGCTGGCGCTTAAAAAGCCGTCCATTATAATGATCGGCTGTTTGTGCTGACCTGATTTTGCTTTGATCCTGCTTTGATCCTGCTACCGGCTGCTTCGGCGGCGCCCTTGCAACGCTACATGACCTACGACATGACCACTGACTATTTGCAGAAAATCCTCACCGCCCGCGTCTATGATGTCGCGGTCGAATCTCCGCTTGAATTTGCACCGACGCTGTCGCAGCGCATGGCTAACCAGATTTATTTCAAGCGTGAGGATGTGCAAAGCGTGTTCAGTTTCAAATTGCGCGGCGCCTATAACAAGATGGCCAGCCTGACTCCGGTCCAGCTTAAACGCGGTGTGATTTGCGCTTCGGCCGGCAATCATGCGCAAGGACTGGCGCTGTCGGCCGCCAAGCTGGGCTGCCGCGCCGTGATCGTGATGCCAACCACCACGCCGCAAGTCAAGGTCGATGCGGTCAGGGCGCGTGGCGGCGAAGTAGTCTTGTTCGGCGATTCCTACACCGATGCCTACAACCACGCGCTGACGCTGGAAAAGAAACTCAAGCTGACGTTTGTGCATCCATTCGACGATCCGCATGTGATCGCCGGCCAGGGCACCATCGGCATGGAAATCCTGCGCCAGCACGCCGGCCCCATCCACGCGATTTTCGTGCCGATCGGCGGCGGCGGCCTGATTGCCGGTATCGCCGCCTATGTCAAAGCGGTACGGCCGGAGATCAAGATCATCGGCGTGCAAACCACCGATTCCGACGCCATGGCGCGCAGCCTCAAGGCTGGCCGCCGCGTCACGCTGGCGGATGTCGGCCTGTTCGCCGACGGCACTGCGGTCAAGCTGGTGGGCGAGGAGACCTTCCGCGTCGCGCGGCTGCATGTGGATGAAGTGATCCTGGTCGATACCGATGCGGTCTGCACCGCGATCAAAGACGTGTTCCAGGATACGCGCAGCATCCTGGAGCCGTCCGGAGCGCTGGCGGTGGCCGGCGCCAAAGCCTATGTCGAACGCGCCAAAGGCACCCGCAAGCCGGTCAAGGACCAGACCCTGATCACCATTGCTTCGGGCGCCAACATGAATTTCGACCGGCTGCGCTTCGTCGCCGAAATGGCTGATGTCGGCCAATTGCGTGAAGCCGTGTTTGCCGTCACCATCCCGGAACAGCACGGCAGCTTCCGCCGTTTCTGCGAACTGGTCGGGCCACGCAACGTCACCGAGTTCAACTACCGCATCAGCGATGAGAAAATCGCCCATGTGTTTGTCGGCGTACAAACTTCGAGCGCAGAAGAAGCGGCCCAGATCGCCAGGAATTTCGAAAAGCACGGCTTCAGCACGCTCGACCTGACCCATGATGAGCTGGCCAAGGTCCATGTACGGCACCTGGTCGGCGGCAAGAGCCCGCTGGCGCAAAACGAATTGCTGTATCGCTTTGAGTTCCCGGAGCGTCCGGGTGCGCTGATGCGCTTCTTGAATTCGATGGCGCCCGACTGGAATATCAGCCTGTTCCACTATCGCAGCCAGGGCGGCGACGTCGGCCGCATCCTGGTCGGGCTGCAAGTGCCGAAAAAGGAAATGAAAATTTTCCGCAGCTTCCTGTCCAGCCTGGGTTATCGCTATTGGGATGAAAGCAGCAATCCGGTGTATAAATTATTTCTTGGCTAAGATGCCTGGCCACGCTTGCGGTGCGCGTCGCCGCAAGCGAACTCTGTACTCCCCCCTTGCAAATGCGCTGTTTATAGCGGCCACCGGGCCGCGAATATCAAGGCCATCGTGCTTATCTGGCAAAATACTGCTTTTAAGCAGAAGCAGAAGCCATGTCCACATCAAATACGCCTGACGCATCGCCGCTAGGCAAACCCGCCGCCTACCAGACCCAATATCAGCCGTCGCTGCTGTTTCCGATCGCCCGCTTGGGCAAGCGCGAAGAAATCGGCATCAGCGGCACGCTGCCTTTTTTCGGCGTCGATATCTGGAATGCGTATGAAGTGTCCTGGCTTAATTTGCGCGGCAAGCCGCAGGTTGCCATCGCCACTTTCACGGTGCCGGCGGATTCGCCCAACATCGTCGAATCGAAGTCGTTCAAGTTATATCTGAATTCCTTCAACCAGACCAAGCTGGCGGATACAGCTGCTTTGCTGCAGCTGTTGCGCACTGATTTATCGGCCGCTTTCGGCGCATCGGTGCATGTCGTACTGACAACCGTCGACGCCTTCGCCGCGCTTAAGCTGCAAGAGCCGCAAGGCTTGTTGCTGGACCGGCTGGATATCGAGGTCAGCGAATATCAGCCGAATCCATCCTTGTTGAAAAGCGACCCGAACCAGCTTGTCATAGAAGAAACCCTGGTATCGCATCTGCTGAAATCGAATTGCCTGGTAACCGGCCAGCCTGACTGGGGCAGCGTGCAAATCCACTATGTCGGCGCCGCCATCGACCAGGAGAGCTTGCTCAAGTACCTGATCAGCTTCCGCAACCATAATGAATTTCACGAACAATGCGTCGAACGCATTTTTATGGACCTGATGCGCAACTGTGCGCCGCAAAAGCTGTCTGTATACGCGCGCTACACCCGGCGCGGTGGTCTCGATATCAATCCATGGCGCAGCAATTTCTCCACTTCGCAGCCACCGTTGAATTGGCGCCAGGCAAGGCAATAATTAACGATTCGCTACAAAGCGTAGCAAAAAGACAGCACTTAAGTGCTTAAATAACAATTATTCGGTTGAGAATATTGACGTTGCAAGGATCAACGTCTACCGTACGACCTCGCCGTAAAGGATTCTTTTGCTTATGATGATTTTTCCCCGTTTTACCGCTCTCAAACGCACCGTATTGCTCTCCTGCATCACCGTATTCGCCGCCGTGTGTGCTCCGGCCCAAGCTCAGGAAACCCCGGACACCACCGGCTGGTTCAGCAAAACTCTCTCACAGACCAAAAACCGGCTCGACAACATCGTCGAAAACGGCGACATGGAAGTGTATCTGTCCGGCTATGCCTATCACGGCCGGCACACATATACAAAAGAGCGCATCGAAGAACTGAATGAAAAGGCCTGGGGCCTGGGTGGCGGCCGCACTATCCGCAACGAAAGCGGCAATGACGAATCCCTGTATCTGCTGGCGATCCGCGACTCCCATTACAAGCCGCAGGTCATGGCTGGTTATGCCTACGAATGGATCTGGAACGTGCCCAAGACGCCAGTCGAGGTCGGCGCCGGCTATACTGCCATGTTGATGAGCCGCCAGGATTATTTCGGCGGCGTCCCGTTCCCGATTGCCTTGCCAGTGGCGTCGCTGGGCGTCAAGGGAGCCAAATTAATGGGCTCTTACGTGCCGCGCCTGTCGCAGCACAAGGGCAATGGCGACGTCTGGCTGATATTTGCGCGCTTTGAGGTAAAGTAAAAGCCATCCCCGATTCAGCCATAGCCATGACGGCAAGTTGGTGTTGTTGATCTGAAACAAGTCTATAATCCGGGATGGGTGCCATTAAAACCGTAGCCTGAGTTGCGTTGACTTGGGTCGAAATCGGGGGAGACGTTGTAGTAACAGCTATAACAGCTATAACAGCTATAACAGCTGCGGTCACACTATGCGACCGGCGGCATTAACCCTGAGATTGGCATGTTTTCGAAATGCTGCGGCAGTTGTTAGTGGTGGCTCAAATGGTGACCTATATGGTGACTTATTCACTGACTTAGACACAACCACCCGTATTGTGCCGCATACCAATTTGTATTATGACTAATCTTGCAAAAATCCTGCCCGCACAAAATGTGGCGCTGGATCTGGAAGTCTCCAGCAAAAAACGCGCCTTCGAACAAGCTGGTTTACTCTTCGAAAACAATTGCGGGATTGCCCGCTCTACCGTCTCCGACAACCTGTTTGCGCGTGAACGTTTAGGTTCTACCGGCCTCGGCCACGGTGTCGCCGTGCCGCATGGCCGCGTCAAGGGATTGAAATCGCCGCTGGCCGCATTTGTGCGCCTGGCCGCACCGATTCCTTTCGAATCGCCGGACGGCCAGCCGGTCAGCCTGCTGGTGTTCTTGCTGATTCCGGACAACGTCACCCAGCAACATCTGGAGATCCTGTCGGAAATCGCCGAGATGTTTTCCAGCGACGCCTTCCGCACCATCCTTGCCAGCGATCCCGATCCGGCCTCGGTGCACGCCCACATCATCACCTGGCAGCCCATGGGCACGGAAAATGCGACATAATTTGGCGTAAAGCTTTACGATTTAAGCTAGTACAGCGCTCATCGTGCCAGAATCGCCTGCGGGCGATCTTATTCACTTCACCACCGCCAACCATGCCCGTTTCAACGCCTCTATCGATTCAGCAGCTGTACGACGAAAACCGCGAATCGCTGCAACTGGGCTGGTTTGCCGGTTTCCCCGGCGGCGAGCGGCTGATTTCCGGCGATGCCGCCTCGGCGGCCGACCAGGTCGGCCATCTGAACCTGATCCATCCGGGCCGGATTCAAGTTTTCGGCCACCAGGAAACCGAATACTACCAACGCCTCTCCGCCACATCGCGGGTCTACCAGACCGCCGAACTGGTGGCAGGCGCGCCGCCCGCCTTCATCATCGCGCAAGGCTTGGCAACCCCGCCGGACATTCTTGAAATCTGCGATGAAAAAAATATCCCGCTGTTTTCGACGCCGTTGCCCGCCGCTCAGGTAATCGATTATCTGCGGGTATATCTGTCGAAAAAGCTGGCGCAACGGATCACCATGCATGGCGTCTTCATGGATGTGCTGGGCGTCGGCGTGCTGATTACCGGCGAATCCGGCCTCGGCAAAAGCGAGCTGGGGCTGGAACTGATCTCGCGCAGCCATGGCCTGGTGGCCGACGACGCAGTCGAATTTGCCCGGATTGCACCGAACATGATCGAGGGACGCTGCCCGCATCTGCTGCAAAACCTGCTGGAAGTACGCGGACTGGGCCTGCTCGACATCAAGACCATCTTCGGCGAAACCGCGGTACGCCGCAAAATGCGCCTGAAGCTGATCGTGCATCTGGTGCGGCGCGCCACGCTGGAAGAAAATTACGAACGCCTGCCGCTCGACGCTCACACCCAGGAAGTGCTGGGGCTGCCCATCCGCAAAGTCATCATCCCGGTGGCCGCCGGCCGCAACATCGCGGTGCTGCTGGAAGCTGCGGTGCGCAATACCATCCTGCAGTTGCGCGGCATCGATACGCTCAAGGATTTCATCGCACGCCAACGGATTGCGATGGATAGCGATAGCGATATTTAAATATTCAAGGCCGTATCCGAAACCGGCGCGTTATAAAACGCCAAGCGAAGCGGCCACCCTGCGCTCCCGATCGCCGTAGTTACGGTATCATTGGCCGATGCGCATAATTCTTATCACCGGCATCTCCGGCTCCGGCAAATCAGTTGCTCTTCGCGTGCTCGAAGATGCAGGTTATTTTTGCGTCGACAATCTGCCGCCGACCTTGTTGCGGGATCTGGTCGCAGCGCGCCGGCATGAGGGCGCGCAAATGCTGGCGGTAGCCACCGACGCTCGCAGCGCCGACTCGCTGGCCGGCCTGCCTTCCGATATCCAGCAACTGAGAGCCGAGGGACACGACGTCAAAGTGTTCTTCCTGACGGCCCAGACCGAATCCCTGATCGCCCGCTTTTCCGAAACCCGCCGCAGCCATCCGCTGTCGCACCGTCTGCTGCCCGGCCAGAATCCGGCGGACCGCCTGACCTTGACCGAGTGCATTTTGAACGAACGCGAGATGCTGGTCGAGATCGAAGGCATCGGCCATACGATTGACACCTCCGACGTCAGCGCCAATCGTCTGCGCGGCTGGATCAAGGAGCTGGTCGATACCGAACCGGCGCCGCTGACCTTGTTGTTCGAATCGTTCGCGTTCAAGCGCGGCGTACCGCTCGACGCCGATCTGGTGTTCGACGTACGCATGTTGCCCAATCCTCACTACGACGTGAGGCTGCGTCCGCTGAGCGGACGCGACCAGCCGGTAGTCGCTTTCCTGGAAGGCTTGCCGGCGGTGACCGACTTGCTAGGCGACATCCGCAACTTTGTGGAGAAATGGCTGCCGGCTTTCAAGGACGACAACCGCAGTTACCTGACGGTAGCGATCGGCTGTACCGGAGGCCAGCATCGCTCGGTGTACATGGTGGAACAGCTGGCGCAATATTTTCAGGTTACCGAACGCGTGGTGCGGCGCCATCGCGAACTGGGTTAAACGCTAAACGTTAAACGGGCCGGCGCTCTAGGCCGTTCACTTCCTCTTTCAACCATGCCTGAAAATACCTCCTGGATTCCGCTGTTTCCGCTTAATACCGTATTGTTCCCTGGCGGCGTGCTGCCGCTCAAGGTATTTGAAACGCGTTATCTCGACATGCTGCGCGAGTGCATGAAAAGCCAGCAACCGTTCGGCGTGGTGCTGATCAAGAGCGGCTCCGAAGTAGGCGCTGCGGCCGAACCGGAAAGCGTCGGCTGCCTGACCCGTATCATCGAATGGGATATGCAAGACCTGGGCGTGCTGATGTTGCGGATCGAAGGCAACCAGCGCTTCCGGATTCTGCAGCAACGGGTACTTGCCGATCAGCGGCTGGAAGCGCAAATCAGCCTGATCGCCGATGACCAGCCGAGCGCCCCGGATCAGGTTCACCTGCAATGCGCCAGCACCTTGAAACTGGTGATCGACGATATCCAGAACAGGGGCCGGGCCAGCCACGGTGCAGATTACGCCAGCCCGTTTTCGCTGCCGCTGCGGTTCGACAACGCCAGCTGGGTCGCCAACCGCTGGTGCGAAATCCTGCCGATTTCCCTGAAGGCGCGGCAGAAATTGCTGGAACTGACGGACGGGAGCGAACGCCTGAGCATCGTCCATCAATATCTGCTGCAACATCACATCATCTGAAAATCGTCACAGAAACACGCGGCTTCAGGCAAACAGATCGGCTTCGCGGAAAACTTCCAGCAGCAGTTTCTTGACCGGCGCCGGCAGCGGCGCGTCTGCCAGTTTGTCGGCCGGATACCAAACGTAGTTGGCCTGGGCGACGCCTTCAAGCCGTCGTTCAAGCGTGATCTGGAACGGTGATATCTGCAGTTTAAAATGGGTAAACACGTGTGTGAACGGCTGCAGCGGCTCGCATGACGCGATAGCGCCAAACGTTGCAGTGGCGCGATTTAGCGCCGCCTCGAAATCGGCTTTTAGCGCAATTTCCGGCAGCGACAGCAAGCCGCCCCAGATGCCGCTGTCGGGACGCTGCTCCAGCAACACCTGATGCCGATCGACGATCACCAGCATCCCGGTATGTTTTTCGGGAATCGCTTTTTTCGGTTTGCGCACCGGCAGTTGCCCGACCCGGTCGCTAGCCAGTGCGACACAACGCTGCGCCAGCGGACAAGTCTGGCAAGACGGTTTGCTGCGAGTGCAAAGCGTCGCTCCCAGATCCATCAAACCCTGGGTATACGACTCCACGCCTTGCGCCGGCAACAGGGCCACGGCGCGCCGCCACATCGCATCTTCGATCGGCTTGGCGCCGGGATAACCGTCGATGCCGAACACCCGGGCAAACACGCGCTTGACATTGCCATCCAAAATGGCGGCGCGCACGCCGTAAGAAAATGCCGCGATGGCGGCGGCGGTGGAACGGCCGATGCCGGGCAAGTCTTGCAACAGCAAGGGATCGCGCGGAAATATTCCGCCATGCTCGGCCACTACCCGTTGCGCACAGCGATGCAGATTGCGCGCGCGCGTGTAGTAACCCAAGCCGCTCCAGTGCGCCATCACTTCTTCGCTGGGTGCAGCGGCCAGAGCCTGCACATCCGGGAAGCTTGACAAGAAACGCTGGTAATAAGGAATCACCGCCGCCACCTGCGTTTGCTGCAGCATGATTTCAGATAGCCAGACCCGGTAGGCGTCGCGCGAAGTCTGCCACGGCAACGCGTGGCGGCCGTGCTGCCTCTGCCAGAGAATCACTGCCGCGGAAAAAGATGGATCGGCAAATGCCGCTTCATCTTCTGCCGCGCTGCTGCTGTTGATTACTACACGTTTCATTTATACCGCAACTTTCATTAGCGCCCGATCGGATCCCAGTGCATTCTTCAAATCGTTTTCCAACGCCATCAAGGTATTGCGCTGCGCAGTCAACTCGTTTTGCAGCATTTCCACCGACTGGATTTTTTCTTCCAGGCTGTCGATCGCCACATGCACCCGCTCGATCGAATCGGTGCGTTGCTTGAGCTGCGATTTGTGGGCGCGGATCTGTTCTTCCAGCGGCGCCATCACCACCTTGAGCCAAGCGTCGACGTCGCGGTTGGCTTGCAGAAAACTTTGTTTGACGCGCGAGGCAATCGAATCGAAGAATTTCTGCATCAGTACCACCTGGCTGGTCTTCACCAACGTCACCGTGCCGAACTGGCGATGATAGGCGGTTTCGATCACCTTGATCTCGTTCCGGTATTTATCCAGCGAAAACGGCATTGGCGTCGACAAGGCCAGACCGTGCTCGGTCGAGAATTTGCGGTACATGATGGTCATCATTTCCGAAATTTCATCGGTCTTCTGACCGGACAAGCTCAGGTTTTCCTGAGCATTGTCAAAAAACCCCTTGACCGCATGCCGGAAGCCGGCGGTGAACATGCTGCCCTCCATGGTCTCCCGCGTTTTGCGGATTTCTTCTTTCAGCAAGCCCATGCCCAGCGTGGTGAAGACGCCGGCCGACAAGCGCGCAAACACCATGCGCGTGCCCTGCAGCTTGAGCAAGCTTTCGTCGAATTCTTTTTTCTCGATATCGATGCGCTTCATCATGTGGCTGATGATGGAAGTATTCTTGCCGCGCAAGCTCTTCAACTCCAGCAACTGTTCGACCACGCTGCGGATATGCGCCGACATCAGGGCTTGTTTGGTGACCGTCAGATCATGGATATCGCCGATCAATTGCGCCCGGATGATGTCGCGCTTGGCCGGGATCAGCTCACCCGACAAGGCATTTTCCAGCGCCGGCAAGCGGCTCTTTTTCAGCAGATCCGGCTCGCCGTTGATCTTGCCGACCAGGCCCTTCTGGGCCGAGACCGGATACACCTGCGTCTCCGATAAACCCAGCGTGTGCGCCACGCTAGCCACCTGCTTGCTGATCTGCTGCTCGACCTCTAACGGCGAGCGCAGCTCGTCCCACATGCTGTCGATCTTGTTGAGCACCACCATGCGGCCGGCGCCGCTGCCGATGTGATGACGCCAGACGTCGATATCGCTGTTGGTGACGCCGGTGTCTGCCGCCAGAATGAACAGCACGGCATGGGCGTTAGGAATCAGGTTGAGCGTCAGCTCCGGTTCGGTGCCGATCGCGTTCAAGCCCGGCGTGTCGATAATCACCAGCCCCTCTTTCAGCAAGGGATGCGGAAAATTGACGATGGCGTGGCGCCACTGGGAAATTTCAACGCGTCCCTGCGCATCGACGGCGATGGCGGCGTCCGCATCGTCCTCATCGTACAAGCCGTAGCGTTTGGCCTCTTCAATCGGCACCCATTTGGTCAGGCTGACCTGTTTGAATGCTTCCAGCATGCCGTCGGTGGATGAAATATCCAGCGGCAATACGGTCCAGACGTGGTGCGCCCCCTTGTAATCGCTGGTGGATTGCGATTCGGCCCGGGTTTCTATCGGCAACAGGCGGATGCATGACGGGAAAGAGGCGTCATACAGCAACTCGGTCGGACACATGGTGGTGCGGCCGGCGGCCGACGGCAAGATGCGCTGGCCGTAGTCGGCGAAAAAGATGGCGTTGATCAGTTCCGATTTGCCGCGCGAAAATTCCGCCACAAATGCGATCGACAATTTGTCGTCGGTCAAGCGCGCCAGAGCCCGGCTGATTCGCTGCTCGCTGGCCACATCCGACAATTTCGAAGCGCTCGCCCATGTCTGGTAACGCCGCAACGCGCCGGCGACGCCGGTACGCCATTCACTGTATTCCTGGAATTTTTGGACTAGATTGCTCACTATCTCTCTCGCCTGTTATTTCTATCTGATATTTATTTCTGACATTTCTTACAATAAAACGTCGAACGCTGCCCCTGTTTAATCTGCGTAATCAGGGTGCCGCAATTTCTACATGGCAACCCAGCACGATCATAGACGAAATAAGTCTGTTGGAAGTAGCCTGATTGGCCATCGGCGCCAATAAAATCACGCAAACTGCTGCCGCCCTTGTCAATTGCGGCCGCTAAGATTATCCGAATGGCATCAACCAGCCGTTCATACCGCGCCAGACTGATGCGGTGCGCCGGCGTTTTCGGATTGATGCCGGCGCGGAACAGGCTTTCGGAAGCGTAGATATTGCCGACCCCGACCACGATGTCGCCGGCCAGCAGCACCTGCTTGACTGGCGCGCTGCGGTTACGGGTTTTTTGATAGAGAATCTGCGCGGAAAAAACATCTTCCAGCGGCTCCAGTCCCAATCCTGCCAACAGCAGATGCTGCTCCACCGGGCCGTCGGCGGCGGCATGCCAGAGTACCGCGCCGAAACGGCGCGGATCGGTCAGCCGCAGCAACTGGCGGCCGACCACCAGATCGAAATGGTCATGCTTTTGCGGTTCAACGCCCAACTCCAGGATCCGCAGATGGCCAGACATTCCCAGATGGATGATCACGGTGCCGTGATCGAAGCGCAGCAGCAGATATTTGCCGCGCCGGCCAGTGCTGCGCACCTTATGGCCGATCAAGAGCTCCGGCAAATCAAGCGGAAACGGCCAGCGCAAGCCGCGGTGGCGAAAGGTGACGGCAGTCACGACACGGCCGTCGAGATGCGGCGCGACGCCGCGGCGGGTCACTTCTACTTCAGGTAGTTCGGGCATGGTTCGGATACAGTCACGGGTGAAACGGCATAATCAATTCAACTACTTGTTATGTACTTTTTGAAACAAATCCGGAGCTGGCGCCTGCGCATTGCTCTCTGGTTGGGCGTAAAATCAAGATTACCTCTGAAAACTTGCTGCAAAACGAAAAACTTGTTTTTGCCAAAACCAGCTTTCAGGAAATGATTAGGATCTGTTTTAAATCTCTTGTTTTAAATTCTTACTTTGAATTTTTACATCAGATCTCTACAAATGCATGCCAAGCCAGGATATATCCCTTGAAAAAAACCTTTGCCATTGTAACGCTCTCCACCTTGCTGTCGGCTTGCGCCGGCGTAACGCCGGGCAACGATGCCATAAATTCCACTGCCGCCGCCAGCACCTCAGCTGCAACTCCCCCCGCCGCTACCCCTGCGCCCAATCCCGAGCAAATCGCAAGCCGCAAGCTGGCGGCCAGGGTAATGCCGGTCAAGCCGCCGGAAGAACATCTGCCATCGGTAGCGCTGACCAAGGAAATCCTGTTCAAGGTGCTCAGCTCTGAAATCGCTTACCAGCGCGGCAACTGGCAATCCGCTTACGTGACGCTGCTTGGCGCCGCCCAGCAAACGCGTGACCCGCGCCTGGCCCGCCGCGCCGCCGAAATGGCGCTCAGCGCCAAGCAGGCCAACGAAGCGCTGGTCGCCATCCGCCTGTGGCGCGAACTGGCTCCCGATTCGGAAGAGGCGACCCAGTATTATCTCGGCTTCATCATGCTCAGCAACAATCTGGCGGAGGCCAGGCCGATTCTTGAAAAACGCTTGCTGGATGCGCCGCCGCAAGCACGCGGCGTCATGATGCTGCAGATCCAGCGGTTGCTGGCGCGGGCGCAGGACAAACCCGGCGCGTTCAGCTTGCTGGAACAACTGGTCGCGCCCTACACCTCGATGTCGGAAGCGCATCTGGCGCTGGCGCAGGAGGCGTTCAGCATAGGCAACAGCACCCGCGCTCAGGAAGAAGCGAAAATCGCGCTGAATCTCAAGCCCGATTCTGAACTGGCGATTCTGACCAGCGCGCAAGTCGCTGCGGACAATAACGACGTCGAACGCATCCTGACCGATTTCCTCAAGAAATATCCCGGCTCGCGTGAAGTACGGGTGGCTTATGCGCGCACCCTGATCGATCAGAAGCAATACGAAAAAGCCCGCAGTCAATTTGAAATCCTGCTCAAGAGCGACAAGCAGGACGCCACTACATTGCTGGCGCTAGGCCTGTTGAATGCGCAGATCGGCGACCTCAAGGCGGCCGAGCGCTACCTGATCAGCTACATCGACCAATTGAACAAGCATCCGGAGGAGGCGCGCGACAGCACCCAGGCCTTGCTGATCCTGGCGCAAATCGCAGCCGACCGCAACGATATCGATAGCGCCTTGAAATGGCTGGCGCAAGTCGAGCCGGGCGATGCTTATCTGGATGCCCAGTTGCGGCGAGCGCAATTGCTCTCCAAACGCGGCGACCTGGACGGCGCGCGCCGGGTGCTGACCGAGATCGAGACCAATGGCGAACGTGAAAAAACCCAGGTAACCCAGGTGGAAGCGCAATTGCTGCGCGAAGCCAACCACCCGCAAGAAGCGTTCAAAGTCCTGGAAACAGCACTCAAGGCGCAGCCCGACAATGCCGACCTGCTATACGACTACGCCATGGCGGCAGAAAAGCTGAACAATCTGAGCGCGATGGAATCAGCACTGCGCAAACTGATCGCGCTGGCGCCGGAGAATCAGCAGGCGTATAACGCGCTCGGCTATTCACTGGCAGATCGCAATATCCGTTTACCGGAAGCGCTGACGCTGATTCAGAAAGCGCTGACGCTGGCGCCGCAGGATCCCTTCATCGTCGACAGCATGGGCTGGGTGCAATACCGCCTGGGCAATCTGAACGAAGCCGAAACACGCTTGCGCAATGCCTACAGCTTGCTGCCCGACCCGGAAATCGGCGTCCATCTGGGTGAAGTCCTGTGGGTCAAGGGGCAAAAAACCGATGCGCAAAAATTGTGGCGTGAAGTGCACCAGAAAGATCCGCAAAACGACGCCTTGAAAAACACCCTGGTCCGTTTGGGCGCCAAGTTATGATACGGGCGCCACGCAACACCGCTCAACAAATATTGCCGGCAATCCGGCGCAGCAGCCTGGCGGTTGCCGCCCTGGCGATCGTCGCGCTGAGCGGCTGCAGCGCTCTGTCGCAATCGCCCACATCGGCGGCTGCGGCCACCGTAACCGCCGCCAGCGGCGCGGCGCGGCAATATCATCAGGCCATCGACGTCAGCGGCCGCCTCTCGATACGCTATCAGCAAGACGGCAAGGACCAGGCGATGCACGGCAGTTTTACCTGGTCGCAAGACAAGCAGGAAACCGTGATCACCCTGCTCTCGCCGCTGGGACAAACCCTGGCCACCATCAATATCGGGGCCGACCAGGCAACCTTGAAGCAAGCCGACCGGCCCTTGCGCAGCGCTAGCGACGTCGATGCACTGACCGTACAAGCTCTGGGCTGGCCGCTGCCGATTGCCGGTTTGCGCGACTGGCTGCAAGGTTTCGGCCAGAATGTGGCGGGCCAGCGATTTACCGCTATCCCGGCCGCAGCCGACAGTTTCAGCGTCACCACCGCCGACCACTGGCTGATCCAATACAGCAACTGGCAAGACCAGAACAACGGCGCCGACAGTTATCCGAAACGAATAGATCTGGCGCGTAACGCCACGCAAGCGGGCGACGTCGCGATCCGCATCGTCATCGACAGCCGCCAACCTCACTGACCCCGCACTAAACCTCGTAATGACTCGCACACTGAACAATTGCCCGGCGCCGGCCAAACTGAATTTGTTTTTACACGTCACCGGACGCCGCCCGGACGGCTATCATCTGCTGCAAACCGTGTTCCAGCTGGTCGATTTCAGCGACCTGTTGCATTTCGAGGTGCGCGCTGACGACCGGATCCGGCGCACGACAGACATCCCGGGCGTGCCTGAAGAAAGCGATCTGATCGTGCGCGCCGCCCGATTGCTGCAAACCGCGATTCGTGAAAAAAACGGCACAGCGAGAGTTAGCGCGACCGCATTAGGCGCAAACATCGGCATCGAAAAAAAATTGCCGATGGGCGGCGGACTGGGCGGCGGCTCGTCCGACGCCGCCACCACGCTGATGGCGCTGAACCATCTTTGGCAAGGCCGCTTATCGCGTGAAGAATTAATGGCTTTGGGGCTGCAGCTGGGCGCCGATGTACCGTTTTTCCTGTTCGGACGGAATGCATTCGCCGAAGGAATCGGAGAAACCCTACAAAAGCTTGACACCCCCGACCTATGGTTCGTTATAATTCAGCCCGGCGTAACAATTCCGACTGCATTAATTTTTTCATCTTCGGAATTGACAAGGAATACGAAACCCGTCAAAATGACGGACTTTTCGATAGGTACTAAAAACCTTTTCGGAAAAAACGATTTGGAACCCGTGGCTGCCAAGCAGTTCCCAGAAGTTGCAGAGGCCATAAAATGGCTCGGTAATTATGGAGATGCCAGAATGACCGGATCCGGCGCCTGTGTTTTTTGCGGTTTTACGCAAGAAGATCAGGCTGATGAAGTGCTGAAACTGGTACCGAATCACTGGAAGGCATGGAAAGCCAAGGCGATGCAGGAACATCCGCTCGCAGGGTTATTGAATCGGTAAAGTGGTACAGAATTCGGTTTAGCATCAGATTCAAGCGCGGTTCCAGGGTTTTATAGCGAACATTGCGCGGATTTATGGTAGACAACAAGTTGCGTAGGGGAATCGCCAAGCTGGTTAAGGCACTGGATTTTGATTCCAGCATTCCAAGGTTCGAATCCTTGTTCCCCTGCCATTAAATACGGACAATAAAAGTCCACCAAGTAATAGTGTTACTGCGGGTCTTACAGCGGCAGCCAGATTAAGCCGCTTCAGAAATACAACAACAGCACACAGCGAATACTAAGCCGCCAACGCAAGACTAGAATAGTCGGGCATTGTCGGCTTTTCAACTTTTTAACGACTGTATCCAGGGATCTCCATGGCAAACGAAAACCTGATGGTTTTTACCGGCAACGCAAACCCGGAACTAGCTATTGGAGTTGCCAAGCAACTCGGTATCCCGCTAGGCAAAGCCAACGTTACCAAATTCTCCGACGGCGAAGTGATGGTCGAGATCAACGAGAACGTGCGCGGCAAAGACGTATTCGTGCTGCAATCGACTTGCGCGCCGACCAATGACAACCTGATGGAAATCATGTTGATGGTCGATGCCCTGAAGCGCGCGTCGGCTGGCCGGATTACCGCTGCGATTCCTTACTATGGCTACGCCCGGCAAGACCGCCGCCCACGTTCGGCGCGGGTTGCGATTTCAGCCAAGGTGGTCGCCAACATGCTGCAGGAAGCCGGCGTCGAACGCGTCCTGATCATGGATCTGCACGCGGACCAGATTCAAGGTTTCTTCGACATCCCGGTCGACAATATATACGCATCGCCGATTTTGCTGGGCGACCTGGTCAGCAAGAACTACGACGACCTGCTGGTGGTATCGCCTGACGTCGGCGGCGTGGTTCGCGCCCGTGCACTGGCAAAGCGCCTGAACTGCGACCTGGCGATCATCGACAAACGCCGGCCGAAAGCGAATGTCTCGGAAGTCATGAACATCATCGGTGAAGTCGAAGGCCGCAACTGCGTGATCATGGATGACATGGTCGATACCGCCGGCACCCTGACCAAGGCCGCCGAAGTATTGAAAGAACGCGGCGCCAAGAAAGTGGTGGCTTACTGTACACACCCGGTGCTGTCGGGTCCTGCCCTTGAGCGCATTGTCAATTCGCCGCTGGATGAGCTGGTGGTGGTCGACACCATCCCGCTGTCGGCGGAAGCCAAGGCCTGCGGCAAGATCCGCCAATTGACTTGCGCGGGCTTGCTGGCTGAAACGTTCAAGCGGATTACCAAGGGCGATTCGGTCATGTCGCTGTTTGCAGAATAAGTTTTAAATAAGTTTTAAATAAGTTTTATCGTCCTTGCATCTGGCAACAGCTGCGAAGATGACCTTAAATCCCCTGGTCGCGGGGGATTTTTACCGCCGGACCAATGTCCGGCACACACTGGAGCTTCAAAATGAAAGTAATCGCATTTGTACGCAAAGAGCAGGGGACCGGAGCGAGCCGCCGCCTGCGCAATGCTGGCCAAACCCCAGGTATCGTTTATGGTGGTTCCGACGCGCCGGTCAATATCTCGCTGGACCACAATGCGCTGTACCACGCGCTGAAAAAAGAAACTTTCCACTCCTCGATCCTCGACCTCGAAATCGACGGCAAGGTACAGAAAGTTCTGCTGCGCGACTTCCAAGTCCACGCATACAAACAACTGGTCCTGCACGCTGACTTCCAGCGCGTTGATGCAAAACAAGCAATTCACGTTAAAGTGCCTCTGCATTTCGTCAATGCAGAAATCGCTCCTGCAGTAAAACTGTCTGGCGCCATCATCAGCCACGTTTTCTCTGAACTGGAAGTAACCTGCTTGCCGGCAGATCTGCCAGAGTTCATCGAAGTTGACCTGACCAGCATCGAAGTCGGTCACTCAATCCACCTGGCCGACCTGAAGCTGCCTAAGGGCGTTGCAGCCGTGTCGCAAGAAAACCTGACTATCGCTACTGCATCGATCCCAGCTGGCAAGGTCGAAGCTGAAGCTCCGACCGCTGCAGCAGCACCAGCTGCTGACGCTGCTGACAAGAAGTAATAGCCGTCGTATTTGCCAGAGCGGTTTTCTGGCCGAAAAACCCGCCTTCGTGGCGGGTTTTTTATTATTGCGAGCCTGTTTCGGATAAGTCTTCGCGCCGTCCTTGGGCTAGATTGGACGGTAGTGCCTAATATCCGCGATAATCAGCAACGTCAAAAGCAGCACAGTCAAAATCGACAAAGTCAGAAAGAGTAAAAAACCAACCCATGTCTATCCGCCTCATCGTCGGCCTCGGCAATCCCGGCCCGGAATACGAGCAAACACGCCACAACGCCGGTTTCTGGCTAGTCGACAATCTGGCCAACGAGCTCGGCCGCAAGCTGGCCAGAGAGGCGCGCTTCAACGCCTTCGTCGCCAAAACCAGCATCGCCGGCCAGGAAGTCTGGCTGCTGGAACCGCAGACTTTCATGAACCGTTCCGGCCAGTCGGTCGGTGCGCTGGCGCGTTTCTACAAGATTACTGCGGATGAAATCCTGGTGGTGCACGATGAACTGGACCTGCCGCCCGGCAGCGCAAAACTGAAAAAGGGCGGCTCTTCCGGCGGACATAATGGCTTGAAAGACATCACCGCTGCTCTCGGCACCCAGGATTACTGGCGCCTGCGCTTAGGCATAGGCCATCCGCGCATACTTAACCTGCAGCAAGTGGTGGCCGATTTCGTTTTGCACCGGCCGCGCAAGGATGAACAGCCGCTGATCGAAGATGCGATTGCCGGCAGCCTGAGAATCATCCCCATGCTGTGCGAAGGTAAATTCGAAGCGGCGACCATGCAGTTGCATACAGCGAAATAACGGCGCTGCGGATTGCCAGTGCTCCCGCAATTCTTCGTAACGGCATGGCCAGATCAGGCAAACCCTACTGGATTGCGTGCTCGACTGCTTGACGAATACAATTCTGCCAACACAAGCTCAACATGATGCAATACATCCAGGGAAAGAGATTAAATTGAAGACTGAAGAGGCGCTAACCTCCCGTACTCGGCTAAACGGTGCATTCGATATTTCCGATGAGCGATTGACCTATTTCGCTCGCAGCGGGGTGCTGGCGATCGGGGCAATATTTTTACTATGGATTTTTTGGAACGCGTTTCACGCGATTCCCTCCGCTGACGATTTTTGCTACGGCTTTGGCGCACGCAGCCGAGGAGTCTTTCAAAATGTGGTTACGGAATATCTGACCTGGGGAGGTCGTTATACACCGGCGTTTCTGATCGGCGCGTTTGCGGTCTCGGACCAAGTGTTGCTGCGTCATTACTACGTTGTTCCACTACTGATCCTGGCCCTGAATTTCATGGCTGCACGCCACTTTTTGTCAGTCGCCGGGATAAAAAGCGGTGCGTTCGTTCTGCTTTTCTTCGTCATGCTCATGGCAACGTTCCGCATGAGGGAATCTTTGTTCTGGCTTGCCGGGGGCGCCACCTACGGCGTATCGTGCGCGCTGTTCCTGACTTTGATAGCTGAAGAGCTGCGAATATTCCGCGGGAATCTCGTTATCTCAAAAAAACGAATCGCACTGCTGTCATTGGCAAGTGTGTTCCTGGCCAGCTTTAACGAAACGGTCATGCTTGCGCATATCGCACTGTTGTTCCCCCTGACGATTTACTGCATCTCCCAAAAGGCCAACAAAGCTGTCGTGTTCATATTGGTAGCGGCCATCATCGGCGCCATTATATCGGCGGCGGCTCCTGGCAATTTTTTGCGGGCCGCGACAATGCCGCAGCATATCAATGTGCTATTGGCCGCCTGGAGCGCTCTTAGGTTGATCTTGCTTAAATACGTTGCTTCGTTTTTAGTGAGTCTGCTGCTATTTTATTGTTTCTTCGCGATAATCAGGCCACGAAAAGAGATCGAATTCTCCCGTCGTTTTATATTCGGGTTTTCGACATTCCTGTTTTTAGCTCTATGGGCGAGCATTTTTGCGAGAACATTTGTACTAAACGATCTCGGACCGGAACGAGCAAGAACCATCGACTATATGCTCGTGAATGTCTTGGCGTTTCTGATTGCAACGCATCTTCACACACAACGTCGCGCTATCAACATGGCGAAACGCAAATCCGTAATGGCTGGCACGCTCTTCGTTGGCACAGTTGCGCTGATAATGAGTTTTATATTCTTGCCAAATCACACATGGAGACCGATTGTCACAGGTATCGCGGCGTCTGCCGAGTTGAAGTCCGTCATGTCGGCCCGCTTTGATGCCGCCAAACAAGCAAAAGGCAAGGTATTGGAAGCTGCCGGATATACCAAGGAACCGAAACCGATCACTTTTTTTAACGAAATCAAAACTAATCCGAAGGAATGGGAAAATGTTTGTTTTGCCCAATATTTTGAATTAACCGAGGTGCGCTTAAAACCAAAGCCTGAATGAAGACAAGGCCGAACGACATGCAGTCACGCAATGTTCGGCAGACATTTACAGCCAGCCTTTGGATAAGCCGCTCCGAGAGAGTTACAATTGACGATTGCGAAGAATGGCCGCGAAAAAAAGCGAAACATGCTCGCCTTGTTCTGATTTTAATTTTCACTGTGCAATTTCAAAATTCAGCCTAACTCAATAGCAGTTGGCTCGTAGAACGAATGCAAAACACAGCTAACCTATTGATTTAGAAAGTTTTCCCATGAGTCTCAAATGCGGCATCGTCGGCCTCCCCAACGTCGGCAAATCTACCCTCTTCAATGCGCTGACTAAAGCAGGCATTCCGGCAGAAAACTACCCTTTCTGCACCATCGAGCCGAACGTCGGCATGGTAGAGGTGCCCGATCCGCGCCTGAAGGCGCTGGCCGAGATCGTCAAGCCGGAACGCATCCTGCCGGCGACCGTGGAGTTTGTCGATATCGCCGGCCTGGTGGCTGGCGCCTCCAAGGGCGAAGGCCTGGGCAACCAGTTCCTCGCCCATATCCGCGAAACCGACGCCATCGTCAATGTAGTGCGCTGCTTTGAAGACGACAACGTGATCCACGTCGCCGGCCAAATCAATCCGCTGGATGACATCGAAGTGATCCAGACCGAACTGGCGCTGGCCGACATGGGCACGGTTGAAAAAGCCATCCATCGCGAAAACAAGAAAGCCCGCTCCGGCGACAAGGACGCCGCCAAGTTGGTAGCCCTGCTGGAACGCCTGATGCCGGAACTGGACCAAGCCAAACCGGTACGCGCCTGCGGCCTCGACTCCGAAGAAATGGCCCTGATCAAGCCGCTCTGCCTGATCACCGCTAAGCCTGCCATGTACGTCGCCAATGTCTCCGACCACGGTTTCACCAACAATCCGCTGCTGGATCAGCTGACCGCTTACGCAGCTTCGCAAAATGCGCCTATCGTTGCCATCTGCGCCGCCATCGAATCGGAAATCGCCGATCTGGACGAAGCCGACAAACACGAATTCCTGGCCGACATGGGCATGGAAGAACCTGGCCTGGACCGCCTGATCCGCGCCGCCTTCAAACTGCTTGGCCTGCAAACCTACTTCACCGCCGGCGTCAAGGAAGTACGCGCCTGGACCATCCATGTCGGCGATACCGGCCCGCAAGCCGCAGGCGTGATCCACACCGATTTCGAACGCGGCTTCATCCGCGCCCAGACTATCGCTTTCGAAGATTTCATCAGCCACAAGGGCGAGCAAGGCGCCAAGGAAGCCGGCAAGATGCGTGCTGAAGGCAAGGAATATGTGGTCAAGGACGGCGACGTGCTGAATTTCCTGTTTAACGTCTAAGCCTCCGTTCGACACATAGGTGTATTGACTGCCCTATTGAATTCTGGGGCATGTCGAACAGACATCCGGCAAATTCAAAGACTGCGAAGCCCGGCTCTCTCCCTGCAAATTGGAGATGGACGCCGGGCTTTTTCTCTATCAAACGTTGATGAACAAAGCCAAGCGCGATGCACTCTAATAAGGTGTGGTACGACGCTCGCATGTTGCACTCTCGCCACCTCTATTTCAGGAGGAGCCATGAACGCCAAATTGCTTATCCCAGCCATTGCTACAGTCACGCTATGCGCTGCATGCTCATTACCGCCCAGGATCGATCTTCTGGGCGATCCGGCAGTAGTAACGGCCGCCACGCGAACCATCGTTATCACTCCAGATACCAGCTACGTCAATGTAACCGGCGGCGAAATCATTAAATTCGTCGTGGGCGACAAATCATTTGCATGGAATTTTGACGGCGCCGAATATATTGAGAAATTCGACTTAAATCAAACCGCGCCGCCAGGTATTCTTGACCACAAAGTCATCGCCTATGTCGCCGCCAATCCGCTATATTCCGGCGGCGGCGATGGCCACCACCACGGAGGGGGCCATGGCGGCGGTCATGGCGGTGACCATGGCAACGACTTTACCAGCGGCGGCGGTCATGGCGGCGGTCACAAATAATCAAGCCGAAGCAATGGCCTGATATCCATACGACAGCTCGCTATGGAGACGAAAATACAGTCTCCATAGCGAGCTTCGAGGGCATTATTGCCTTGCCCTCGACAACCCGCTAATTCCCCCCTGAAAACGCAGGAACAAGCACAGTAAACTGAAAATTGTAACTGTGCTTTAAATCTACCGCGCCCACTGTACATACCGTGTCAGCCGGGCCCTGACTACACTCCACCCTACCCTGCGCATTTTGCGTATTTTGTGCAATTCGCATTGCGTGACTGCTTTGCGTGGCATCACCAGCGCCACAAGGAAATAAATTGAGCGACCAGAAGATTGAGCAATACAAGCACCCCGCCGGCGGCTGGGGCGCCTTGAAATATGTGGCATTGCACTTGCTGAAGGAAAAAGTGCCGGGCGGCGGCGTGCGTACCTTGCTGGCGCAAAACCAGCCGGACGGTTTCGATTGCCCCGGTTGCGCCTGGCCGGATCGCGATCATGCGTCGACCTTCGAATTCTGCGAAAACGGCGTCAAGGCCGTAGCGGCGGAAGCCACCTCCAAGCGCGTTACCGCAGCCTTTTTTGCGCAGAATAGCGTCAGCGCGTTGCTGCAACAATCGGATTACGAACTGGAAGAACACGGCCGCCTGACCGAGCCGATGGCGTATGACGCTGCCAGCGACAAATACCAGCCCATCTCCTGGCAAGACGCATTCGCACTGATGGCCGATCATCTGAACGCGCTGGACGATCCGAACCAGGCCTCGTTCTACACATCCGGCCGCACCAGCAACGAAGCGGCGTTTCTGTATCAATTGTTCGTGCGCGAATACGGCACCAACAACTTTCCCGACTGCTCCAACATGTGTCACGAGCCGACCAGCGTCGGCTTGCCCGAGACGGTAGGCGTCGGCAAGGGTACGGTAACGCTGGACGATTTCGACCTGGCCGATACCTTGCTGATCTTTGGCCAGAATCCGGCCACCAACCACCCGCGCATGATGGGCGAGCTGCGCGAATGCGCCAAGCGCGGCGCCACCATCGTTTCCATCAATCCGCTGCGCGAGCGAGGCCTGGAGCGCTTCTCCAGCCCGCAGCATCCCTCCGACATGCTGTCGCGCGCCGGCACCAGCATCAGCAATATGTTTATCCGCCCTACCCTGTGCGGCGATCTGGCGCTGGTCAAGGGCGTCATCAAACGGGTGCTGGAGCTAGACGATCTGGCGCTGCAAAATCAGACCGAACGCGTGATCGACGTCCAGTTTATCGCTGAACATACTGCCTATTTTGCAGAGTTCTCGGCTGACATCCGCGCCGAAAGCTGGGATGACATCGTCACCGAATCGGGCGTCGGCCGCGACGATATCGAACGGCTGACGCAAGTGTATGTGCGCGGCAAAAACGTCATCGCCACCTGGGGCATGGGCCTGACCCAGCACAAGCACGGCGTCGATACGATCCAGATGGTGTCCAACCTGATGCTATTGCGCGGCAATATCGGCCGCCCGGGCGCAGGCTTGTGCCCGGTGCGCGGCCATTCGAACGTGCAAGGCGACCGCACCGTCGGCATCGACGAAAAGCCGACCGCGGCTTTCCTCGATCGCATCGAGCAGGTATTCGGCTTCAGGCCGCCGCGCCAACACGGTCTCGACGTGGTCGGTACGATTGAGGCGATGCTGCAGGGCCAGGTCAAGGTATTCATCGGTCTCGGCGGCAATTTTGCCATGGCCACGCCCGACACTCCGCGCACCTGGCAGGCGTTGCAATCTTGCGCGCTGACCGTGCACATCACCACCAAACTGAATCGCAGCCATCTGATCCACGGCAAGAATGCTCTGATCCTGCCGACCATGGGGCGCACCGAAATCGACCTGCAGGAAAGCGGCCCGCAAGGCGTGACGGTGGAGGATTCGATGAGCATGGTGCACATCTCTTACGGCATCAACAAACCGGTCGCCAAGACCTGCTTATCGGAGATCGATATTGTGGCGCGCCTGGCGCACGCCACGCTGAAACAAAGCCGTACCTGCTGGCTGGATTACGTCAAGAATTACGCGTTGATCCGCGACGACATTGAAAAAGTGTACGACGCCTTCAAAGATTACAACGCCCGCATAGCCCAGCCGGGCGGCTTCCATCTGGGCGTGGCTTCGCGTGAGCGCATCTGGAAAACCGCCAGCGGCAAAGCGCAGTTCAAAGTGCTGCAGATTCCCAAGGACACGCCGATTCACCAGGCGCGCCGCAAATACGGCCCCGAGCTGATGACGCTGATGACCACCCGTTCGCACGATCAGTACAACACCACCATCTATGGACTCGACGATCGTTATCGCGGTGTGTTCGGACAACGGCGGGTGGTGTTTGCCAACCTGCTGGATATCCAGATGCTAGGTTTTGCGGCGGGCGACTGGGTCGATCTGATCGGCGTCTGGGACGATGGCGTCGAACGTCGCGCCGACCGTTTCCTGCTGGTGGAATACGACATTCCGCGCGGCTGCATCAGCAGCTATTATCCAGAAACCAATCCGCTGGTGCCGCTCAACAGCTTTGCCGATAAAGCGCGCACGCCGACCTCGAAATCGATCCCGGTGCTGATGCGCCGTTCGATGCAGAAGGCAGCGTGAAACCATGATGAATCGGGACGATCGGATTGACGATGCGGTGTTGGCAATCTTGTCCGCACTGCATGCCGAAACCATCGGCGAGCGCACCCACAACATCGAGCCTGGCATGTCGCTGGCAAAACTCAGCAAGCGGGTAGAACAACGCATGAGCACTTTGCGGCGTCATCTCAGCGCCTTGGAAAGCAGCGAACTGGTCAGCGTCATTCTCAACGAAGACGGCACCGGCCGCGCTGCATTGACGCCATTCGGAATGGCGATTTTCGATGCCTTGGATGAAAGCCGGGCCGCAGAAATCGCGCGATGACTGTCGTGCTTATTCCAGCATGGCGGCCAGCATCTCGCCCAAGCGCCGTATCGCCTGTTCAATTTGCGGCGTCCAGCTGTAGCTGTAATTCATGCGGATGAAACTGCGATAAGCGTCCGAAGTGGAAAACAAACGGCCCGGCGCAATCGTGATGCCTTCTGCCAGCGCCTGCCGGTACAGGGCCATGGAATCGATCGCCGCCGGTAATTCTATCCACAGCACATAGCCGCCGGCCGGCCGTGTGATGCGGGTGCCGGCCGGAAAAAAGCGGCCGACGAAAGCACTCATGATGTCGCAGCGTTGTTGCAAGGTGCGCCGCAGCCGGCGCAGATGGCGGTCGTAGCCGCCGGCGGTCAGGTAGGCGGCAATCGCCCGTTGCGGCAAGGTCGAGGTGCTGAGCGTGTTGAGGAATTTCAGCTTTTCCACCTGCTCGCGATAACGGCCCGGCAGGGTCCAGCCGATGCGGTAGGCCGAAGTCAGGCTCTTGGAAAACGACGAGCAGTACAGCACCATGCCGCGTTTATCGTAGGCCTTCAAGACACTCGGATGCGCTGTACCGAAATAGAGTTCGTTGCAAACGCCGTTTTCAATGATCGGCATGTTGTAGCGCGCGCCCAGCTCAACCAGTTGCCGCTTGTTTTCTTCCGGCATTTCGAAGCCTAGCGGATTCTGGAAATTCGGCATCACCATGCAGGCTGCAACCGGCTGGCTCTGCACGACTTTCTTCAGCTCAGCGATGTCCATCCCCAACCGCGGATCGGTGGGGATTTCGATAGCGCGCATGCCGAGCCTCTCAATCGCATGCAGCATCGCATAAAAGGTGGGCGACTCGACCGCAATCGTATCGCCCGCTTTCGCCACCGCTTGCAGGCAGAGGTTGATGGCTTCGGTGGCGCCCACCGTTACCACCACATCGCCGGGATCGACGCTCAGGCCGGTTTCCAGATGGCGTCTGACGATCTGCCTGATCAGGTCCGGATGGCCGGGCGGCAAATCGTCCAGCACGCCCAGCGGGCCGCCGCTGCGCAGGATCGCGCCGTTGTACTGGCTGATGCGCCGGGCCGGGAACAAGGTCGGATCGGGATAGGGCGAGCCGAGCGGAATGGCGTCGTGCTGATGAATCGATTTGAGCGTGGCCAATACATGGCGGCTGACGTCGACTTCAGCCGACACCGGCGACGGCCTGGACCTGCCGGGTTCCGCAGGCGATGCATGAAACGCTGACTCATGCGCCGAGGCCGGCGCCACTTCGGCGGTAAACCTCGCCCGCACAAAATAACCCGATTGCGGATGGCTCTCGACCAGGCCGCTGCTTTCCAGCAATTCATAAGCACGCACTACGGTCGTGATGCTCAAGCCATGCTGCCGGCTGGCCTGACGCACCGAACTCAGGCGATCACCGGGACGCAGCACGCCATTCTGCAGCGAAACCCTGATCTGCTCGGCAAAACGTTGGTAAAGGGGCTGGCGCGTTGTTTTCAAACCGGACAGTGACAGAGGCCAAAGATGGGCTCATTATAGTGAAAATCAAACAAATCCCTTGCTCATAAACAGCAGTTATCACGCAGGCATCGCAAAAATGCGGTATCGATCTATAGTAAATAGCTGCGGCCCAGCTTCGACCTGGATTGAATATTTCTGGCGACTGATGGTGATTATTCATGGCGACACTCATTTTCACTCCGCAACTTGCCCGTTTTATCGCAGCGCCGGAAATTCACACCGACGCCCTCACCTTGCGCGCCGGCCTGGAAGCAGCATTTTCATCCAACCCGCGCTTGCGTGCTTATCTGCTCGATGAGCAAGGCCGCCTGCGGCCGAATGTCGCCATTTTCATCGACGGCCATAACGTCCGCGACCACGTGCACCTGAACGCGCCGCTGACGGCGCACAGCAAGGTGCACGTTCTGCAAGCTCTCTCCGGAGGTTGACCATGACTGACCGCGCCTGGATCGCAAGCCGCAAAGGATTGTTTGAACTGCTGAAGCAGGACGGCAGCTGGGCCCTGGGATCGATTGCCTTTCTCGGCGAGCCGGTCTCCATGGTGCTGCCGGACCCGCGCGACGGCGCGGTCTATGCCGCGCTGAATCTTGGCCATTTCGGCGTAAAACTGCATCGCAAGGATGCCGGCAGCGAGCACTGGACTGAAATTGCCGCACCGGCCTATCCCGTCAAGCCCGAAAGTTCAAGCGATCCGGTCGACTGGACTGTGAAATTCATCTGGTCGCTTGCTGGCGGCGGCGTCGACCAGCCTGGCGTGATCTGGGCCGGCACCTTGCCGGGCGGCTTGTTCCGTTCCAGCGATCGCGGCGAGTCGTGGACGCTCATGCATTCCTTATGGGACGCTCCCGAGCGCCGCGAATGGTTCGGCGGCGGCTACGATGTTCCGGGAATCCACAGCATTTGCGTCGATCCGCGCGACAGCCGCCACGTCTTGGTGGGCATATCCTGCGGCGGCGCCTGGGTCACGCATGACAGCGGCGACAGCTGGTCTCTGAGCGCCAAGGGCATGCACGCCGTCTACATGCCGCCGGAGCGCGGCGACGACCAGAATATCCAAGACCCGCATCGGATCGTCGGCGCCAGGGATACCCCCGATCAGCTCTGGTGCCAGCACCACAACGGCATCTGGCGCTCCGGCAATTTTGGCGCAGACTGGCAGGAAGTCAGCACGGCGCCCTTATCGAATTTCGGTTTCGCCGTAGCCGTGCATCCCGGCGACGGCAATACCGCCTGGTTTGCCCCCGCACTGGCCGACCAGACGCGGATTCCGGCGCATGCCGCCCTGGCCGTCACGCGCACTACCGACGGCGGAAAATCGTTTACGGCCTTGCGCAACGGCCTGCCGCAGCAGCACTGCTACGACTTGGTCTATCGTCACGGACTGGCGGTGGCGGATGACGGCCGCACCTTGCTGATGGCCTCGACCACCGGCAGCGTCTGGCTGTCGGAAAACGCCGGCGACAGCTGGCAGACTATCGCCAGCAACATGCCGCCGGTTTATGCGGTGTGCTTTGGCTGAGCGGCTTTATTATTTATGCGATTTCGATAAAAAAAACAGTTCGACATATCGATAGAGCAAAAAAATATTGGACGCAGCCGCAGCCAGCCCCGATACTCTCGGGTCATCTGGCTTACGCGCCTGTTTCAGGCCTGCCGCACTCCTTACTTTGGCGTCGCAATAAAGACACCGCTGATATTCCGTTGACTACTCTATGAACATTTTCTCTCTCTGGTTCCGCATCCCCTTTTGGCAACGCGTGCTGGGCGGCTTCGTGCTCGGCGCCCTGGCCGGCTGGCTGGTGGGCGCGCCTGCCGAAACCTGGTTCGGCCCGCTCGGCAAGCTGTATGTCACGCTGATCAAGATGATCGCCGTGCCGCTGGTTTTCTTTGCCGTCACCAACAGCATTTCAAGCTTGCACGGCATGAAGAGCGTCGCCGCGCTGGGCGGCAAGACCTTCTTGTGGTTTGCCCTGACGGCGGTGCTGGCGGTCGGCGTCGGCTTGCTGGTCGCGAATTTCACCAACCCCGGCCAGAACCTGGGCCAGCTCAGCATCGCCGCCGATTACACCGTGCGCGAAGTACCGACGCCGATCCAGGTGCTGCTGGATGTGGTACCGTCGAATCCGTTCAAGGCGCTGTCCGAAGGCAAGATCCTGCAAGTGATTTTCTTCGCCGGCTTGCTCGGCATGGCGCTGGTGAAACTGGGCGATAAGGTGAAACAGGTACGTGAACTGGTCGGTGAAGCCAGCAGCGCCATGATCCAGATCACCCGCTTTGTATTGGAAATGACGCCGCTCGGCACCTTTGGCTTGATCGCCGCCCTGGTCGGCTCCTACGGCTTCGAGCGCCTGCTGCCGCTGGGGAATTTCGTCTTCACCTTGTACCTGGCTTGCGCGCTGCACATCGTGGTGGTGTACGGCGGCCTGCTGCTGAGCCATCGCCTCAATCCGATCCGCTTTTTCCGCGGCGCTTTCCCGGCGATGCAAGTGGCGTTCACCAGCTCGTCGAGTTTTGCTTCGATGCCGATCGCCTTGCGCAGCGTGGTGCATAACCTCGGCGTGAAACAGGAATACGCAGCGTTTGCGGTGCCGCTCGGCGCCAGCATCAAGATGGATGGCTGCGGCGCCATTTATCCAGCGATTGCTTCGATTTTCGTGGCGCAGTATTTCGGCCTGCATCTGGATCTGTCGCAGTATTTCATCATCATGCTGGCCTCGGTGCTCGGCTCTTTCGGCACCGCCGGCGTGCCCGGCACGGCGATCGTGATGGTGACGCTGGTGCTCAGTTCGGCCGGCCTGCCGCTGGAAGGCATCGGCTATCTGGTCGCCATCGACCGCATTCTCGACATGATGCGCACCATGACCAACGTCACCGGACAAATGCTGGTGCCGGTGCTGGTGGCCAAGGGAGAAGGTTTGCTGGATCTGGACATTTATAACGCCGCCAACAGCGACGTCGGACTGGATCAGAACAGCAACGCGGCGGTCTGATCCAGCCAGCCTTATTTTTAAGGCTCGCCATCCCAATAGTCCAGGTCGTTTTCAACGCGCTGGATGACATCGAAAACCCGTTCGCCGCCGGCGGACGCGGTCGCCAGGAACTTGCCGGAATCGGGGTATTCGCAAACCTCCGGCTGCTCCCTGGTGCTGATCGACAGATACTTCAAGGGTTGATCCGAGGTATTCACTATCTGGTGCGGATATTCCGGGCCAGGCGGAATAAAGATGATGTCGCCGCTACGCAGCGGCAGCATTTCTCCCGCCACCCTGAGCGTGCCGCTACCCTCCAGAATAATAAACATCTCCTCTTGCGCGTAGTGGAAGTGATACGGGCAAGAGATCTTGCCGGGGGCGACAGTATCTATGCTGGCGCCCAGCTTCTGGGCCGCGGTGCCCAGCGCCAGGCGCGCGCAGAGCGAGTCATACAGCGGTTCGCGCAAATCGTGCGTAAGCGGCGCGGTATTGAAATTGCGAATCAGGCGGCGGCTCAAACTCTCTACGTTTTCACTCATTCTTTTCTCCGGAATTATTGGCGCCAGAACTGAAGCCGGCGCGTGCCAAGCAGAATACAGCAAGCGTGCTCTAAAGCAATTTCCTGCTTATTTCCACCATTAAATTCACACGCACCGTTGCGGACAATCGCAACACAAAAATGGTGCAAAGCCGCATTTCAGCGCTGTCTACGGACTATCTGCGCACTACTTCCGCACACCTGCGATGACACAAAATACACATCTCAAAAAAGAAAATAAATTTCCTTTACTTGCAAACGAAATGAAAATATATTTACACAAATTATAAAAACCAATCCAAGGGGCAGACGGTGCAACATTCCGCAATCACAGCATGGCAACGCGAAAGTGCGGTCGCAGCACGCATAGGCAAAGCCTATCCGGAATTATCGAAAGCGCACCGCAAGGCAGCCGACTACGTGCTAGCGAATGTATTCCATACCGCCACCATGACCATAGACGAACTGGCTGATGCAGTCGGCGTATCGCTGGCGACGGCAAACCGTTTTGCGCATGCATTGGGATTCGATGGTTACCCGGCATTCCGGGCGGCGCTGGTGCTGGATTTTGCTTCGTCGCTGGCGCCGGTCGAAAAACTGCGCGACCAGGTGCTGCGCCCCGCCAGCAGCGCGGAAATCATGGCCGCGGCGCTGACAGCCGACATGCAAAACCTGGAAGCCACCCGACGCGCCCTATCGCCGCAGCATTGCGATCGGGCGGTCAGCATGATTCTCAATGCAGACCGGATATTCATCGTCGGCTTCGGCGCCAGCGCTTTTCTGGCCGGCATCATGGCGCACGCTCTGGAACCCTATTGCCGCACGGTGCTGTCGGCGGCCGGGCCCGGCGGGCCGTCGCAAACCGGACGCCAATTCTTCAAACTCGATCAGCGCGACCTGGTCATTGCGCTGGCTTTTCCACGCTATGTCACCGATACCGTGACGCTGGCAAGCCGCGCCAAGGAGCGCTCGGCGCAACTGCTGGCGTTTACCGATGGCCCGACATCGCCGCTGGTGCCGTTGGCGGACGTGACCTTGTACGCACAGACCGAACGCCTGTTGTCGCCAACCTCGGATGCGGCGGCGCTAGCCCTGATCCAGGCGGTATGCGACGCTGTCGCCCATCGCGCCAACCGGTCGGTGCATGCGGCGTCGAAAATGACTGAAGCTGTGCTGCCCTGGCTGCATCACCCGGACGGGCAACGGCAACCGGACACACAAAACAAGGCCCGCAAAGCGGCAACCACAAAATCTGCAGCGAAGGCGAAATAACGTGAGTAACAATGTAACTACGAATGCAACCACGAGTGTGACCACCCCAACTAATATCGCCACCATCGCCATCCACGGCGGCGCCGGCACCATCTTGCGCAGCGCCATGAACACGGCACAGGAAAAGGCCTACCACGACGCGCTGAATGAAATCCTCAGCGCCGGCCAGAAAATTCTGGCGGACGGCGGCAGCGCGCTGGATGCGGTTGCCTGCGCCGTCAGCATGCTGGAAGATTGCCCGTTGTTCAACGCCGGCAAAGGCGCGGTCTACACCCATGCCGGCACGCACGAGCTGGACGCCGCAATCATGGACGGCGCCACGCTGGACGCCGGCGCCATCGCCAACGTCGAACATGTGCGCAATCCGATACTGGCGGCGCGCGCCGTCATGGAACATAGCGAACATATTCTGCTGGTAGGCGCAGGCGCTGAAGCCTTTGTCGCCCAGCATGGCGTGCAGATGGTGGAGCCAGACTACTTCCATACCGAAGCCCGGCACGCGCAATGGCTGCGCGCCCGCGATCAGGAAGGCATGCTGTTGCTCGATCACGACGCCGCCAGCCAAGCTGCAAGTGAAGCTGCAAGCGAGCTAGAGATCGATATTGCGCCCATCGATCCCGACAATAAATTCGGCACGGTCGGCGCGGTTGCGGTCGACATGCATGGCAACCTGGCGGCAGCCACCTCGACCGGCGGCATCACCAACAAGCGGGTTGGCCGGGTCGGCGATTCGCCCCTGATCGGCGCCGGCTGCTACGCCAACAACCGCACCGCCGCTATTTCCGCCACCGGCACCGGCGAAGCATTCATGCGCACCGTGGCGGCTTACGATATTTCGGCGCGCATGGAATATGCAGGCCAGTCGTTGCAGGACGCGGCACAACAAGTTGTGATGGATCTGTTGCCGCGTTATAAGGGCCGCGGCGGCTTGATCGCCATCGATGCGCACGGCAATGTGACGCTGCCGTTCAATACCGAAGGCATGTATCGCGGCTTTGCCAAGGTCGGCGAAGCCCCGGTAACGGCAATCTACAAATGATGCAAGCAGCGACAGAAAGCGATCCTATGAACAAGCAAATCGGCCGTCGGGTGCTGACGGTGGAACAAATGAGCGTTGGCTTCACCACTTCCGAACGCAAGGTGGAAGCGGTGCGCGATCTGTCCTTCCATATCGATGCCGGTGAAACGCTGGCCATCGTCGGCGAATCCGGATCGGGCAAATCGGTATCGTCGCAAGCCATCATGCGCCTGATCGATTACGGCGGCGGCCGCATCACCGGCGCCCGCATGAATTTCCAGCGCCGCGACGGCAGCGTCATCGATCTGGCCAGTGCCGATCAGCACACCATGCGCCGCATCCGCGGTTCGGAAATCGCCATGATTTTCCAGGAGCCGATGACCTCGCTCAATCCGGTGTTCACGGTCGGCGAACAGATCGCCGAATCGATACGCCTGCATCAAGGCAAGAGCATGGCCGCAGCACGCGCCGAAGCCTTGCGCATGCTGGAAACGGTGCGTATCCCGGAAGCGCGGCGCATCCTTGACCGCCATCCGCATCAGCTCTCCGGCGGCATGCGCCAGCGCGTGATGATCGCCATGGCGCTGTCTTGCAAACCATCGCTGTTGATTGCCGACGAGCCGACCACCGCGCTGGATGTGACGATCCAGGCGCAGATTCTACAGCTGATACGCGCACTGCAGGATGAAATGCAGATGGCGGTGATCTTCATCACCCACGATATGGGCGTAGTGGCCGAAATCGCCGATCGGGTAGTGGTCATGTGCCGCGGTGAAAAGGTCGAAGAAAACAATGTGCACGCGATCTTTGAAGCGCCGCAGCACCCCTACACCCGCGCCTTGCTGGCGGCCGTGCCGCGCCTGGGCGCCATGCATGGCACCGATTTGCCGGAACGGATTGCCATTGCAGGCGCAATCGTCACTCCTGAAATGGAGGCGGAAGCGAAAATCATCCGCGCCATTCCCGGTTCCGATCCGCAGCAGCAACCGCTGCTGAAGGTGCGCAATCTGACCACCCGTTTCGATGTCAAAAGCGGCGTCTTCAGCCGCGTCAAGCAACGCGTGCATGCGGTTGAACAAATCAATTTCGATCTGTATCCGGGCGAAACGCTGGCCTTGGTGGGCGAATCCGGTTGCGGCAAATCGACCACCGGCCGTTCGCTGCTGCGGCTGGTCGACATCACCAGCGGCAGCGTCGAGTTCGGCGGCCGCGATCTGGCCAAGCTGCCACGCTCGGAACTACGCTCGCTGCGGCGCGAGATTCAATTTATTTTCCAGGATCCGTTTGCTTCGCTGGATCCGCGCCTGACGGTCGGCTATTCCATCATGGAGCCGCTGCTGGTGCACGGCATGGCGGAAGGCGCGCAAGAGAAAGTCGCGGCGCTGCTGGAGCGGGTGGGCCTGCTGCCGGAACATGCGCAGCGTTATCCGCATGAATTCTCCGGCGGCCAGCGCCAGCGGATCTGCATCGCCCGGGCGCTGGCGTTGAACCCGAAGATCGTCATCGCCGACGAATCGGTATCGGCGCTGGATGTCTCGATCCAGGCGCAGATCGTCAATCTGCTGCTCGATCTGCAACGGGAACTGGGCATTTCATTCATTTTCATTTCGCACGACATGGCGGTGGTGGAACGCATCAGCCATCGGGTCGCCGTCATGTATCTGGGGCAGATCGTCGAAATCGGTCCGCGCCGCGCGATCTTTGAAAATCCGCAGCATCCTTATACCAAGAAGCTGATGGCGGCGGTGCCGGTTGCCGATCCGAATCAACGTCATCGCCAGCGCGAAATGCTGCCGGAAGAAATTCCCAGCCCGATCCGCAATATCGATGACCTGCCCGTGGTCGAACCGCTGAAGCAAGTCGGCCCGGGACACTTTGTTGCAACTCACCGGATTGCCGGTGCCTTTTAAGCGTTTTCTGCTTTGTTTGTTTATCTTCAACGACTTTTTGAACCAGGGGAATAACACATGCGCACTACTCGATATTTCGGCAAGGCACTGGCAACTACCGCCGTTGCACTGACCGCTCAATTCGCCGTCGGCCAGGCTTTCGCCGCCAAAGACGTCACGCTGGCGGTCGATTCGACCTTTACCACGCTCGATCCATATGACAGCAACGACACGCTGTCGCAAGCGGCCATCAAATCCTTCTATCAAGGCTTGTTCGGCTTCGACAAGGATTTGAAGCTGGTCAATGTGCTGGCGGAAGGCTATGAAGTCAGCAAAGACGGCTTGGTCTACAACATTCGCCTGCGCAAAGGCGTCAAGTTCCAGGACGGCACCGACTTCAAGTCGGATGCAGTGAAGATGGTGCTGGAACGGGTTATCAATCCGGACAACAAGCTCAAGCGCTTCAATTTGTTCAACCGGATTTCCAAGGTCGACGTCGTCAACGATTACGAAGTCAAGATCACCCTGAAAGAGCCGTTCTCGCCTTTCATCAATACTCTGGCCCACTCTTCCGCGGCGATGATTTCGCCGACCGCGCTCAAGAAATACGGCAACAAGGATATCGCCTTCCATCCGGTCGGCACCGGCCCGTTCAAGTTTGAAGAATGGAAACAGACCGATTACCTGAAGGTCAGCAAGTTCGACGGCTACTGGAAGAAGGGTTACCCGAAGATCGACAGCATCACCTGGAAGCCGGTGGTCGACAACAATACCCGTAGCGCCGTGATGCAAACAGGTGAGGCGCAATTCGCCTTCCGCATCCCTTTCGAGCAAGCCGAACTGCTGAAAGGCAAGCCTAATCTGGACCTGATCTCCTCGCCGTCGATCGTGCAACGCTACATTTCGATGAATACGCTGCAAAAGCCTTTCGACAATCCGAAAGTACGGCAAGCCATCAACTACGCCATCAACAAAGAAGCACTCATCAAAGTGGCCTTCAGCGGCTACGCAGCGCCACAGGACGGCGTGCTGCCGCAAGGCGTCGATTACGCGCTGAAGACCGGACCTTGGCCGTACGATCCGAAAAAGGCCAAGCAATTGCTGGCTGAAGCCGGCTATCCGAACGGCTTCGAAACCGAATTGTGGTCTGCCTATAACCACACTACCGCGCAAAAGATCATCCAGTTCGTGCAACAGCAACTGGCGCAGGTCGGCATCAAGGCCAAGGTGATGGCGCTGGAAGCCGGCGTACGTGTAGAGAAAGTGGAAAGCGCGCCGGTTGCGGCCAACGCACCGGTGCGCATGTACTACACCGGCTGGTCGTCCTCGACCGGCGAAGCCGACTGGGGCCTGCGTCCTTTGCTGGCCTCGGAATCGTTCCCGCCCAAGCTGTTCAACACGGCTTACTACAAGAACGACAAAGTCGACGCCGATATCGCCAAGGCGCTGACCACTACCGACCGCACCGAAAAAACCGCGCTCTACAAAGATGCGCAAACCGAAATCTGGAAAGATGCGCCGTGGGCTTTCCTGGTTACCGAGAAACTGTTGTATGCACGCAGCAAGAGCCTGAAAGGTATCTATGTGATGCCTGACGGTTCTTTCAATTTCGATGAAATCGAAATGAAATAATCGTCAGCCAGCGTCATCCCCGCGAACGCGGGGATGACGCAGCAGAGATTTTCAGCAAACATATTCTATCGCCGCGATTTGGCCAATTACCCGAGTGCCCCATGTTTCCTTACGTACTAAAACGCCTGCTGGGCCTGATACCAACCTTGCTGATCGTGGCGCTCATGGTATTCCTGTTTGTCCATCTGCTGCCGGGCGATCCGGCGCGGCTGGTGGCCGGGCCTGAAGCCGATTCGCAGACGGTCGAGCTGATCCGCAAGGATCTCGGCCTGGATCAGCCGATGCACCTGCAATTCATCAACTATTTCAGCAAGGCTGTGCGCGGCGACTTCGGCCATTCCCTGCGCAGCAAGCGCCCGGTCAGCGATGAAATCGCCGAACGTTTCTGGCCTACCTTCTGGCTCACTATCACCAGCATGATGTGGGCGGTGCTGTTCGGCCTGGTGATCGGCATCGTTTCCGCGGTATGGCGCAATCAATGGCCGGATCGCCTGGGCATGACGCTGGCGGTATCCGGCATTTCTTTCCCTTCATTTGCGCTCGGCATGCTGCTGATGGAGCTGTTCTCGGTCCAGCTCGGCTGGCTGCCCACCATAGGCGCCGACAGCTGGCGTCATTACATCCTGCCGTCGCTGGCGCTGGGCGCAGCGGTGGCCGCCGTGATGGCGCGCTTTACCCGCTCCTCCTTCGTCGAAGTCTTGCAGGAAGATTTTGTCCGGACGGCACGCGCCAAAGGCTTGTCGGAAACCATCGTGGTGCTCAAGCACTGCCTGCGCAATTCCCTGATTCCGGTAGTCACCATGATGGGCTTGCAATTCGGCTTCTTGCTGGGCGGCTCGATCGTGGTGGAAAAAGTGTTCAACTGGCCCGGCATGGGCCGGCTCCTGATCGACGCCGTTGAAATGCGCGACTATCCGATCATCCAGGCCGAGATCCTGCTGTTTTCGCTGGAATTCATTTTCATCAATCTGGTGGTTGACGTGCTGTACGCCGTCATCAACCCTAGCATCCGTTACAAGTGAGGCCGCCTGTGTCTATTCCACTCAATCCCGTGGCTGCAGTTGCTGCCGCACCGCTGCCCAATACCATCCGCACTCCTTGGAGCGAATTCTGGCGCAAGTTCAAGAAACAGCATCTGGCGGTCGCGGCCGGCTGTTTCGTGCTGTTCCTGATCGTGGTAGCGATTGCCGCACCCTGGCTGGCGCCTTACGACGCCGAGAATTATTTCGATTACGACGCCTTGAACGCCGGGCCGTCGCTGGCGCACTGGTTCGGCGTCGATTCCCTCGGCCGCGATATTTTCAGCCGGATCCTGATGGGCACCCGTATTTCCCTCACCGCCGGTTTCTCATCGGTGGCGGTGGGCGCGGTGGTCGGCACTTTGGCCGGCCTGATTGCCGGCTACTACGAAGGCTGGGCCGACCGCATCATCATGCGCATCTGCGATGTGCTGTTTGCTTTTCCCGGTATCTTGCTGGCCATCGGCATCGTGGCGATTCTGGGCAACGGCATGTCGAACGTGATTCTCGCGGTGGCGATTTTCAGCATCCCGACTTTTGCCCGGCTGGTGCGCGGCAATACGCTGGCGCTGAAACACCTGACTTTCATCGAAGCGGTGCGCAGCATCGGCGCCAACGACCGCATCATCATCCTGCGCCATATCTTCCCCGGCACGGTGTCGGCAGTGGTGGTGTATTTCACCATGCGTATCGGCACTTCCATCATCACTGCCGCCAGCCTTTCCTTCCTCGGCATGGGCGCACAGCCGCCAATGCCGGAATGGGGAGCGATGCTTAACGAAGCACGCGCCGACATGATGACGGCGCCGCATATCGCGATTTTCCCTAGCCTGGCAATTTTCTTTACCGTGCTGGCGTTCAATCTGTTGGGTGACGGCTTGCGCGACGCATTGGATCCCAAGATCGACCGCCGCTGATGCTTGCTCTTCCTCATATCGGCCGGCTGCCTGCCGGCCCCTTGAACGCCATCAGCGACGTCGCCGGCGTTACGGTCGGCCACGCCACTCTGGCGCAGGGCGCGCTGCAAACCGGCGTCACGGTAATCCGCCCGCACCTGGGCGATCCGTTTCGCGACAAGCTGCCGGCGGCGGCAACGGTGTTCAACGGTTTCGGCAAAAGCATCGGCCTGGTGCAGGTGCAGGAACTGGGCCTGCTTGAGACGCCGATCGCGCTGACCAATACCATGTCGGTCGGCAGCGTCGCCACCGCGCAAATTATTTCTGCGATCCAGGCCAACCCGGAAATCGGCCGCAGCGATCCCACGGTCAATCCCTTGGTGTTCGAATGTAACGACGGTTACCTGAACGATATCCAGGCCATGGCCATCACGGCCGGGCATTATCAGCAAGCGCTGGCCAGTGCCGCGCCTGAATTTGCCCAAGGCGCAGTGGGCGCCGGGCGCGGCATGTCGTGTTTTGATCTGAAGGGCGGCATCGGTTCGGCTTCGCGTTATGCAAGCATCGACGGCAATCAATATTGCATCGGCGCGCTGGTGCTGGCCAACTTCGGCAAGCTGGCGGGATTGACGCTGGCAGGCCGGCATATCGGAGAAGAATTGCTGCGCTTGCGGCAACCCGCGGCAGAGACACCCGAGATGGGCTCCATCATCATGATTATTGCCACCGATGCACCGCTGGATGCACGGCAGCTGGGCCGGTTGGCGACCCGCTGCGGCGTCGGCCTCGGCCGTACCGGCTCGATCTATGGCCATGGCAGCGGTGATCTGGCGCTGGCCTTTTCAACCGCGCAGACCGTGCCGTACCGGCCCTGCAGTGTGCTGCAGCGGTCATTTTCCTTGTACGATAACCTGCTGGATCCCCTGTTTGAAGCAGTCGTCGACAGCACCGAACAGGCCATCGTCAATGCGCTATTTGCGGCTGAAACCGTGACCGGACGCGATGGCCATCAGCGCTTGTCCTTGCGCGATGCGGCCGCCGGCCTGCCTTAGTTTTTTACGAGAAAAGCATAATGAAGATCCTGATTTCCGTTGATATAGAAGGCGTTGCCGGCGTATTCCATCCCGAACAAACGCGCCCCGGCAATCCCGAATACGAACGCGCGCGGCGCTTGATGACGGCGGAAGCCAACGCCGTCATCGAAGGTGCGTTGGCCGGCGGCGCGAGCGAGATTCTGGTGAACGACTCGCATGGCGGTTTCCGCAACCTGCTGCCGGATCTGCTGCATCCCGCCGCCTCCGCGATTCTCGGCAAGCCGCGCTTGCTGGGCATGATGAGCGGAGTCGACAGCGGCGTCGCCGGCGTGATGATGGTCGGCTACCACGGCCGTTCGCAAAGCCGCGGCATCCTGGCCCACACCATCAACAGCTTTGCTTTCTCGCGGGTCTGGCTCAACGATCAGGAACTGGGCGAAGCCGGCATCTACGGCGCGCTCGCCGGCGAGTTCGGCGTGCCGGTGATTTTCGGCAGCGGCGACGATGTTTTTGTAGCGGAGAACCGACCGCTGTTTCCGCAGGCTACGCTGGTCAGCGTCAAGACTGCCGATGGCTGCAACAGCGGCGTGTCGCTGTCGCCGCAACGTGCACTGACCTTGTTGAGCGACAGCGCCCAAATCGCATTGGCCAACCTGCATGCCGCCCGTCCATTCATCCTGCCGCCGGCCATCACGTGCAGACTGCAAATCCAGAGCCCGGCGCTAGCCGACCTGTTCTGTCAATTGCCTTTGCTGCAACGGATCGACGGCGTCAATGTCGAATTCTCTGCGCCGTCGGTGCAATATGCGGTGAGAGTATTGAATAGCTTGTCGGCGATGTCTTTCATGCTGCGTTAAGCCTGCGAGCGCTCAACAGCCCATTGCTGCGGTAACGCTGCAATGGACTGTAGTTTATTCAACTTGGAAAGTTTCACTGGCGCGCCCAGCATCTCACTCATATCATCCGCAACAAAAATCTCTGGCATCTTTGTCATCTGCAAGAATATGGGGCGCTGCTGATACTGATTTTTTGTGTGCGCTAAAAACGCCCAACTCACTTTACCTATCCCTTGCATCCGTGGCCTGTCGCCACAGCATTTGCATGCGATCTGACAAGAAATCAACATAGTTTTGCAAAGAAACTAGATGCGCCGCCGAACAAGTTGACGTATTATCAATATAAATATTGGTATTTTGTCATCCAACTTGGAGTCGCCGCCACTATGTTTACTTCCCCACGAACACTGAGTGTAAAAAGCGTTGCCATCCCAGAAATAATGGGACAGCCGGCGTTGGTACCCGTGAGTATCAAGGGCAGCGAATCCCTCAATAGCCTCTACGCCTATACAGTCATCCTCAAAACGCCGGATGCCTTGGTCAATTTCGCTTCGGCCGTCGATGATGACTTGGACTCCTTTTTAGGCAAAGAACTGACCGTAGCAATCCAGTTGGAAGGCTCAGGTAGTTTTGTTGCAGGCATGCCGGGCGGCAGCGGGTTAGCTAACATCGGTGCCGGTGTCCGTGAAATCTCCGGTCTCGTCAGCACTGCGACCATATTGCGCCAGGTCGGACGGTATGTGTTTTACGAAATCACGCTGGAGCCGTGGTTGAAATGGGCTGACGGCAACGCCGATTGCCGGATTTTCCAGGACAAATCCGTTGTCGAGATTCTGGACGAGGTGCTGTCCAAGTACACTTTTCCGGTCGATAAGCGTCTTTTCGATACGTACCCCAAGCGAGATTACGTCACCCAGTTTTCGGAATCGGATTTCACTTTCTTCAGTAGACTGTGTGAAGTCGCGGGGATCAACTATTTCTTCGAGCACAAAGACGGCAAGCATCGCCTGGTGCTCACTGACGGCAACGCCGCGCATCAACCGTTTCATAGCGACGCCTATCACGTCCTGAACTACTACGGCGAAAAGCCAAGGATCGACCAAGAATTCATCCATACGTTTTCACCCGCGCACCGCGTGACTCCGGGCCGCTACACCTCGCGCGACTACGACTACACCCGGCCGAGAAGCACGCTGGAAGTCAGCCACAACGACCATCGCGTCTCCGACCATAACGCCGAGGTCTACGAATATCACACGGACGCCCATTACGTACAGCCGAAAGCAGGCCCCCAGCAGGCGACCAACGAGCCTTTGGAAGAGGGCAAGAAGAACGCCCGCATCCGCATGGAACGCCTGCGCAACAACGCCGAACGCGCCAGCGGCGCCGGCCATGTGCGTGCCTTGGTGCCGGGTTGCACCTTCACGCTGGGCCGGCATCCGGTTGGCAAAGCCAACATCGAATATCTGATCGTCGCCACGCGCTTCGAGATGGAAGACGTCGCGCAGGAAACCCAGCGCCCGGACGGCGACCCGCAACAATTTCGCGTCAATGTCGATTTTGAAGTGGTGCCGCTGCGGGGCGAACAATACCGGCCTGAAAGCATCACGCCAAGACCGGCCATGCACATCCTCACCGCCATCGTGGTGGGGCCGGAAAATAAGCCTATCTGGACCGATAATCTGGGCCGGATCAAGGTGCAATTCCAATGGGATCGTCTGGGGCAAGCCGATCAAAACAGCAGTTGCTGGGTAAGGGTTTCCAGCCCTTGGGCGGGCAATCAACTGGGGGCGAGTCATATTCCCAGGATAAAACAGGAAGTCTTGATCGATTTCATCAGCGGCAATCCCGATTTGCCGATCTGCACCGGGCGCGTACACAACCAAATGAATCTGCCGGCCTGGTCGTTGCCCGGCCAGAGCGCCTTGTCCGGTTTCCGCAGTCGCGAACTGACGCCGAATGGCGGCAACAGCGCCGCGGGCCGCAGCAATCATCTGGTGATGGATGACACTGAAGAGAAGATTCAAGTCCAGCTCAAGAGCGATCATCAGCACAGCCAGCTCAGTCTCGGCAATATCACCCGCATCGAAGACAACGCCGGCCGTAAAGATCCTAGAGGCCAAGGTTACGAATTGCGTACCGATGGTCACGGCGCGATCCGCGCTAAGGAGGGTTTGTTAATTACCACCGAAGGCCGCAGCAGCGCCCAAGCCCATATTACCGATATGGGCGAGACGGTACAGCGTCTGACGCAGGCCCGTGACCAGCATGAAAATCTGGCAGATCTTGCGCAACTGCATCAGGCTCAAGAGAATAACGGTGACCAAAGCGACGTCGCCAAGATCATCAAAACCCAGAACGACGCCATCAAGGGCAGCGGCGGCGATGCGAAAGCGGGGAGTTTCCCGGAACTGGCCGAACCGCATTTGATACTTGCCAGCCCTGCCGGCATCGAAACCACCACGCCGCAATCGACGCACATCGCCAGCGGCGAACATATTGCACTGACCAGCGGCGGGCATGTGAGTCTGTCGATTGGGCAGCGATTGCTGGCAAGTGTCAAAAACGGGATTCGCTTGTTCACCCATCGCGGCGGCGTCAAAGCCACTGCCGCACAAGGTGATATCGAGATTCAAGCGTTGAAAGACAGTATCAACCTGTTAGCGAAATTGAATATCACTCACACCGCCAATCGCATCACCATTACCGCACAGGAAGAAGTGATGATCAACGGCGGCGGAAGTTATACCAAATGGGCTGCTGGCGGTATTGACACTGGCACCAGTGGCGCGTGGAAAGTCCATTCAGCTAGTAGAAATTGGATTGGCCCGGCGAATTTATCTACGCCAAAATTGCCGGTTCCGGTTAAGGCGCAAGAGCAAATGGTATTTAACCTGCACACCTTGGCTGGCTTGCAGCACAGCACCCCGGAGCCGTATCAACTCTACCGTGACGGCGCGTTGATAGAACGCGGCGTGACCGACGAATGGGGGCGTGTTGTGGTCAAAAATCACATTCCAACCAGCCAATACGAAGTGAAGTTGAGCGAGGGCAGCCGTATCACCTTGCCGGTCAATCAAAAAATTCAAGGGCAGCAGCAACATCTGTCGAATCAGGGTTTCCGCGATTTGGGTGATGCGGAAAACGGGGTAACGTCGTAAGTCTGGAAAGCGACGTGTTCCTCTTGGTTTGAGATTTATTTGCCACTAATCATTTGAAGAAAGCATAGTTATGCCGCCAGATATCGCCAAGCTGCTTCGGACAGGAAAATTCCACATTGACGAGTTAAGTCGTCAAGGCAACATGAGTAAACAATGGTTATTGGAGAACCGGAATAAATCTGGTGATCATCCGATTTACAAACACAACCGCTTGCAATTTTATGTATGCGCCTCCGAGGCGTTCCCGAAGATAGTCAAGGATATTCTTGCAGCGAAAAGTAGCGTCGATCTGATTCTCTGGGGATTCGATCCTGGTATGGAAGTTTCGGATCGTCAAGGCAAGAATTGGCCGCGTGGTCAACTGTATGGCGATCTGCTGACTCAAGTTGCCAGCAAAGGCGTTACCGTTCGGATGTTGGTGTGGTGTAGCGAGGGCCAAATACTTGGCCGGATCGGTCGAGGGGGTGCAAACAATCTTTTTGGCTATACAGACGAAGGCAAAAAGAAGAAAGGTGCGCCCAGCCGAGAACGTCAGCTCTATTGCGAGCAATGGTGGAAAAAGGCCATGAAAGGAAGATTTGCCAATCTGCATGTGCGGCATCGCGATCCGGCCGCAAAGGACGTTGGCGCTAATATTGAGGGAGACACCAAAGGTTATACGCCGGGAGAACTTGGCGGCATGAAGGCTATTGCCAGTCACCATCAAAAGCCCATTCTGATTGACTACGAGATCCCGGAAATTGCTGTCGGCTATGTGATGGGGCTCAATTCGACCACGGACTGTTGGGATACGCCGAAGCACATCTACGACGATCCGCGACGTGGCCATTTTTGGGAGGGAACGGTGGATGAGAACAATCCGACACTGAGCCTGAAGCCTTACCGCGATTATGCCATTCGTGTGAAAGGCTCTACTTTGCACTGCCTCAACCGCAATTTTGTCGCTGCGTGGGATCGTGCGAAAACCGACTGGGATCCCAAACCGTCAGATATTGGCTCGTTGGCATTTGTACGAGACGGCATCAAGCCGGAGCAATTCACAATCCCGAAAAAAGCAAAGGCGCATATCGCACAGATCGTGCGAACGCAACCCGAAGAGCGAGATAAGACCGTGCAGGAAGCATACTGGCTGGCTACCAGCCAGGCGCGAAATTATCTCTATGTCGAGAACCAATATTTTCAGTACACCGCCTGGTCCGAACATTTGAAGGCCATGCGTCAACTGTATCTGAAGGGTATGCAAGCTGCGGGCGTCAAGCCGCCGATTCCCGACTTGTACGTGTTCATCTTGACCCCAGAGCCGGAGCGCCCACAATTTGTGCCTCGCACTTACGACACGATAGCGGAACTGGGACAGGCCCATGCAGCGGACGGCACCGCGACCTTTCCAGCCTACGAAAAGGCTGTGCAGGAGCGACGAGAGGGGAATGTTCAAGCCGGCGACCGCTGGTACGCAAAAGCCGGAAAAATACTTGATAAGGCGAATCCGGCAACGATCGTCGACCGCAACATCATCAATGCTGATATCGAACAGTCAGCGATGCGCGCTCCGGTCAGTGCTGCTGATCTGGAGATGATGGGCATTCAGGTATTGGTGGCGAAATTGTACACGCAGGGTGAAAAAGGAAAATGCCGCGAGATCTACATGCATAGCAAGTTGTTGGTGATCGATGACGTATTTTTTACACTCGGCAGCGCCAACCTGAATTTGCGCAGCATGGCGGGTGACAGTGAAATCAACATTGCTTGCATGGATGCTAAGTTGCCCAAAGAAATACGGCAGAGAGTGTGGGGGAATGTAGCGGGCGAGGACTTAAACGGGGATAAAAAGAGTATGAAACAAACGCACGGAGATTGGATCAGAAAAATGCTAAACAATGCCGATGCGATAAAAAATGCTGGAAGTATCACTGACTTTATTGTGACTTTTTCAGACAATCGTGGAGGAACTGGTGCCACTGGGATACGTTTGGCACAGGCCCCAGCCGTTTCAACTACCGAGGTAGCCAACGCATGAACAAATCACGAATCGATGCAATCTATAAATATGCGGGTGTATCGCGGCGTGTTTTAGCGGCGTTCTTTCTTTGCATTTCACTCTCTCAAACAGCTTGTTCCATGGACGATAAATTGCCACGTAATCAAATACCTGAACTCTTTCATCCGCACCGTACCGAGTTCAACTGCAAATACGAACTGACGGTAACGCCGGCGCTGGACCCGCAGGCAGAGGCCTGGTATCAGGAGGCGTTGGCGCTGGATACGCCGGATCTGTGGAAAGACGACCGCAATTGGCCGCGCATCATCGAGCTATATACCAAGGCTGCAGAACGCAAGCATTGGAAAGCCATGAACAATCTCGCGACGCTGTATCAGACCGGTGTATGGGGCTTGCGCGACTCTGACAAGGTACTCGTAGCCCGCAATTCTAAAGCAGCGATGGCATTGACCGAGGATGCCATGCGGATGGGGGTACCGCTGGCCTACGCGGTGATGGGCAACTACTATGCCGACGGTTTTGTAGTCAAGCGAGATGCGACGGCCGCCTGGGCGTTCTGGCAACAGGCTGCGGATATGGGCAGCAGCTATGCCCAATTCACTGTCGGACGTAGTTTAAATGCAGTTTTTGACGACCCAAATCATACATTTTGGGGTAACTCTGTCATTGGTATAAAGATGCTGGAATGTGCCTTTGCGCAAAGCAATGGCGATGCAGCTTTAGCGCTTGGTGTGACACTTCACATAAAAGATAAACCACGAGCACTCCGCTATCTCCACGAAGGCGTGAAATTTGGGAATGCAGGTGCAGCCAATTATTTGCGCGGCGAGTTTCAAGAGGTAGGCGGGCTTGCCCCTCATGGAATAGACAATGCTCGCGCCGATCGTTATGAAGTGTTTAGCGATGCATTGAAACACAATCCAGATCTACGTTTCCCCAACCTCGACAAAGTCTTGCCATTGCCACCGGCTAAACTACCGCAATGGAATGGCAAGCCGGAAGACCTGCTCAACGCGGCGAAGCCGGTCATGCCGATGCCAGCGCCGCCGGCCGCGACGCCCGGCGCCAACCTTTCCGGTCGCGCCCACATTCCGCAAGGCTGGGTGCTGCCGAAAGAGGCCATGCCGCTGGCTGCCGAAACAAGCGACGGCAGACAAGTCTCGTCGCAATATGAAGGCACCGCCGTCCGGTTCACCGGTTATTGGCTGCCGCAATTGCTCAGCCCGCGCACCCAAGCCCATCTCTTATGGAATCAAGATCAAGCGCCGCAACAGTATGCCCAAGGCGATCTGTTTGAAGGCCTGCGCAATGGTCTGACCTCAGCCGACGGTCGCATCATGTGGCATTACATGGGCATGCCGCAACAGTTGGCGCTGCCGGCATTGGCCGCCCAGGTGCGCAGCGGCCTGTGGCGCATCGCCAGCGCGAATCCCGCCGCCATGATCTTGTGCGACGGCGCAGATCCGTGCCCGCAAAGCGGCGTCTGGCAACCGACGATACCGGCAGAGCATCCGCTGAAATCCCTGGTGAACTGGCGCTGGCGGCAGAGCGCTGTGTTGCAGGGACAGCGCTTTCCGGAGCCGGATAAAGATTGGCTGGTGGATGTCGCCAGCGATATGGTGACGTGGCAGTTGGTCGAGGCAGGGTAAGGCGCCACCGCATGATGCCATTTTTTACCTCATCCAGCAGGCATGACGGCGCATGGCGTTGTTGCCTGCCGCTGTGGCTTCTTTGTCTGTCACTTTCTCAAACAGCCTGTTCCATGGACAATAAATTGCCACGTAATCAAATACCTGAACTCTTTCATCCGCACCGTACCGAATTTATCTGCAAGCACGAACTGACGGTAACGCCGGCGCTGGACCCGCAGGCAGAGGCCTGGTATCAGGAAGCGCTGGCGCTGGATACACCGGATCTGTGGAAAGACGACCGCAACTGGCCGCGCATCATCGAGCTATATACCAAGGCTGCAGAACGCAAGCATTGGAAAGCCATGAACAATCTCGCGACGCTGTATCAGACCGGTGTATGGGGCTTGCGCGACTCTGACAAGGTACTTGTAGCGCGCAATTCTAAAGCAGCGATGGCATTGACTGAAGATGCTATGCGGATGGGGGTGCCGCTGGCTTACGCTGTGATGGGTAACTACTATGCCGATGGTTTTGTCGTCAAGCGAGATGCGACGGCCGCCTGGGCGTTCTGGCAACAGGCCGCGGATATGGGCAGCAGTTATGCACAATTCACTGTCGGACGTAGTTTAAATGCAGTTTTTGACGACCCAAATCATACATTTTGGGGTAACTCTGTCATTGGTATAAAGATGTTGGAATGTGCCTTTGCGCAAAGCAATGGCGATGCAGCTTTAGCGCTTGGTGTGACACTTCACATAAAAGATAAGCCACGAGCACTCCGCTATCTCCACGAAGGCGTCAGATTTGGTAATGCCCAAGCGGCAAACTATTTGGCTGATGAATTTGAAAAGGTTGGCGGTCTGGCTCCTCATGGCATAGATCAAGCGCGGGCAGACCGTTATTGGGCTTTCGGAAAAGCCCTTGAACACAATCCAGATCTACGCTTCCCCAACCTCGACAAAGTCTTGCCATTACCACCGGCTAAACTACCGCAATGGAATGGCAAGCCGGAAGACCTGCTCAATGCAGCCAAGCCGGTCATGCCGATGCCAGCGCCGCCGGCCGCGACACCCGGCGCTAACCTTTCCGGTCGCGCCCACATTCCGCAAGGCTGGGTGCTGCCGAAAGAGGCCATGCCGCT
>NZ_JAGQEG010000026.1 GCF_018305005.1 Collimonas silvisoli | reverse complement strand
AAACACCACCAGGCCACGCGGCAGCGGCCGGTTGCGCATCGATGAATTAATCGCCAGCAGCACCGCCAGATCGGCTGCCGGTTCGGTGATCTTGACGCCGCCGACCGCATTGATGAACACGTCCTGATCGAATGCGGCAATACCGGCATGCCGATGCAACACGGCCAACAGCATCGCCAGCCGATTCTGCTCCAGCCCGACTGACAGCCGGCGCGCATTCGGCACATGCGAGGCGTCCACCAGCGCCTGGATCTCGACCAGCAGCGGCCGGGTACCCTCCTGCGTCACCATCACGCAAGAACCGGGTACCTGGTTATCGTGCTGCGACAAGAACAGGGCCGACGGATTCGACACCCCTTTCAAGCCTTTTTCCGTCATGGCAAAAACGCCGAGCTCATTGACCGCGCCGAAGCGATTCTTGAACGCCCGCACCAGGCGGAAGCTGGAATGGGTATCGCCCTCAAAGTACAACACCGTATCGACGATATGCTCCAGCACGCGCGGCCCCGCCAACGCACCTTCCTTGGTCACGTGGCCGACCATGATGATGGTGATGCCGGATTGCTTGGCGACCCGCGTCAATTGCGCGGCGCATTCGCGCACCTGCGCCACCGAACCGGGAGCCGAGCTGAGCGCATCCGAATAGACGGTCTGGATCGAATCGATGACCGCCACTTCAGGTTTATGCTCCACCAAGGTGCTGAGAATTTTTTCCAGCTGGATTTCAGCTTGCAGCTTGAGATCCTTGGCGTCCACCGCCAGCCGCTTGGCGCGCAATGCAATTTGCGCGCCGGATTCTTCGCCGCTGACGTACAGCACTTTTTTCAGTTTCGACAGGTTCGCCAGCGCTTGCAACAGCAGCGTCGACTTGCCGATACCCGGATCGCCGCCGATCAGCACCACGCCGCCGGCCACCAGGCCGCCGCCCAGCACCCGGTCGAATTCCTCGATGCCGGTGCCGAAGCGCGGCACATCGATCGCTTCGATATCGGCCAGGGTCATCACCGGCGCCGTTTGCGCCAAGCCTTGATGCTGATTTGAAAAACGGTTGCCGACCGCTTCCACGATGGTTTCCACCAGGGTATTCCATTGCCCGCAGGACGGGCATTGGCCGGTCCACTTGTTGGCGACGCCGCCGCATTCGGTGCAGGTGTAATTGGTTTTTGCTTTAGCCATTCTGTTCTGCAATCTATATTAGTGGGCTTACCATTTTTATATCGGCAGGGGTAATTCAAACCTGCCGCGCCGTCACAAGTCCACGACTCTAACCCTTGCAGCCAAAGCGCACATCAGCTCATATCCTATGGTCCCGGCTGCATGGGCGACTTCATCGATCGGCAAGCCATTGCCCCACAAGGTCACCGCGCTGCCGACCGCGGCGCCCGGCACATGGCTCAAGTCGACCGAAAACATATCCATCGATACCCGCCCGACGGTGACGGTACGCACACCGTTGACCAGCACCGGCGTGCCGTTCGGCGCATGGCGCGGATAACCGTCGGCATAACCGCAGGCAACCACGCCTACGACCATCGGTGCCGCCGCCACAAACCGGCTGCCGTAGCCGACCGCCTCGCCGGCGCCGACACGCTGGACGCCGATAATCTTGCTGCTGAGGGTCATCGCCGGTTTCAGGCCGAACTGTTCGGCGCTGGCGCCGCCAGGGCTGGCGCCATATAACATGATGCCCGGCCGCACCCAATCCGACTTCAGTTCCGGATGCATCAGGTCCGCGGCGGAATTGGCGATGCTGCGTTCATCGTTCAGATCCGCGACGCCTTGCTCGAACTGCTGCATCTGCTGCTGCAACGGCAAACCTGGATTCAGCGGATCGTCGGCATTCGCGAAATGGGTCATCAGCGTGATCTTACGCACCGCAGGAATCGCTTGCAGACGCAAGTAGGCAGCGCGGTAGGCCTCCGGCTTGAAACCGAGCCGGTTCATGCCGCTATTCATTTTCAGATGGACATTCAGCGGACCGCTCAGCCCGGCCTGCTCCAGCCAGACGATCTGCTCGATGCAATGCACGGCAAAGTCGAGCTTGGCCCGCGCCACGGTTTCAAGATCGGCGGCATCGAAGATGCCTTCCAGCAGCAGGATCGGCTTTTGCCAGCCCAGCTCGCGCAGGCGCAATGCATTTTCCGGTTCAATCAGGGCCAGCCCGTCCGCTTCCGCAAACCCGCGCACACCGCGCTCCAAACCATGACCATAAGCATTGGCCTTGACCACCGCCCAGATTTTCGCCTCGGGGGCATGCGATTTGGCGATGCGCAGGTTGTGCTGCAGAGCAGAAATATCGATGGTAGCAACTAAGGGTCTGGGCATGAATGTGCAGAATTTGCGAGGATTTGTAGAGCCGCCTATTTTACCGGATGCACCGGCGATGAAGGATTGGCAATCCCGATAAATCCACTGAACGTTTTCACTTTTGCATCCCTCATAATCACGAATCGGTCATATTTTCATGGTATAAAGCAGGCCGGGGACACATTGTTACATTCTGGGATGCGGATGAATCGCGGTTTTTACACCATCATGGCGGCGCAGTTTTTTTCTTCGCTGGCCGATAACGCCCTGCTCATAGCGGCAATCGCCTTACTGGCCGAAATATCCTCTCCGGACTGGATGACACCGCTGCTGAAATTGTTTTTTGTCCTGTCTTACGTGCTGTTGGCCGCTTTTGTCGGCGCTTTCGCCGATTCGCTGCCCAAGGGCCGGGTGATGTTCATCACCAACATGATCAAGATTTCCGGCTGCCTGATGATGTTCGCCAACGTCCATCCGCTGATAGCGTATGGGGTAGTCGGCTTCGGCGCAGCAGCATATTCGCCCGCCAAATATGGCATCCTCACTGAACTGCTGCCGGCAGAAAAACTGGTGGCGGCGAATGGCTGGATCGAAGGCTTGACCATGGCTTCCATCATTCTCGGCACGGTACTCGGCGGCGCCCTGGTCAGTCCCCACGTCGTTTCCATCATGCTGCAATGGCACATACCTATATTCAATTGGCGGCTGAACACACCCACCCATGCAGCGCTGATGGTGATTGGTTTGCTGTATCTGATTGCCACCATGTTCAACCTCAAAATTCCTGACACCGGCGCCCGCTACCCGCACCAGCAACACAGGCCGAGCAAGCTGATCGTCGATTTTGCCAACTGCTGCGCGATCCTGTGGAAAGATAAGCTGGGCCAGATTTCGCTGGCCGTCACCACCTTGTTCTGGGGCGCCGGCGCCACGTTGCAATTCATCGTGCTGAAATGGGCCGAGAAATCGCTCGGCATGCCGCTCGACAAAGCCGCCATTTTGCAAGGCGTGGTGGCATTCGGCGTCGCCATCGGCGCCGGCGCCGCGGCACGCATGATCCCGCTGAAAAAATCACTGACTGTCATGCCCATGGGGATTGTGATGGGCGTAGTCGTGATGGCCATGACCATAGTGCATTCGGTCTGGGTCGCCTATCCCTTGCTGATCATTATCGGTGCGCTGTCCGGTTATTTCGTGGTGCCGATGAATGCGCTGCTGCAGCATCGCGGCCATGTGCTGATGAGCGCGGGCCATTCGATCGCAGTGCAGAATTTCAATGAGAACCTGTCGGTGCTGACCATGCTGGTGCTGTATGCGCTGATGATCAAAATCGATCTCGACGTGAATATCGTGATCTTCCTGTTTAGCCTGTTTGTCGCCGGCATCATGCTCATCATCATGCGCAAGCATGCGTCCAATCAGCGGGAACATGATTCGCTGGCTTTGATTGGCGAAATCAAGCATTAGAGCAATCAAAGAAGTCTACGCGGCCTTTACCCCATCTTGTCCACACCCAGATGGCGCTGGGCTGCCGCCCGCGCCGCCCAGTCCTCCGGCACCACAAAACCTCTGCGGGTTTCCAGTCCGTAGCCGCCGTCGGGCCGCAACGTTGCCAGCAATACCGGCGAGGCGTCGCTGGCGAAATGCTGTGACAGCGCCAAGCGCGCATCTGCCGCGCTGAGCGCATGTTCAAGCGCTATTTTTGCCGGCGCCAGCCAGCGCTGGCGCGGCAATACTTGATACATGGCTGACGGTTCCAGTTGCAACGCTGACAGGCTGCACCAATAGCCGCAGCAGGCGTTGGCGGATACGCCAAGGACAGCGGGCCGGCGCAAATGATCATCCGGATAAAACAACCAGCCTTTCACCAGCGCCTGGACAGATGCGAGCGGCTCGCTTAGATGAACCTGGGCCGCAGGATGCTGCGACAAAGCCAGCTGGCGCTGCAAAATCTTTTGCATTTTTGCTCCCAGCGAATCTGCTAGATTAGGGCCGAGAAAATCATCCGCTTGCAAGCTTTCACCGCTAGTCTCAAGCAAATAGAATTTGGTCGCGAACTCCCAGTGGACCAGGCCGCCGTTGAGGCGCAACAAGAAATCGAATTCGCCTATGGTGTCATTCTTGCTGGCCCGGACTTGCACGCTATGCGCCACCAGCATTTGCCGCTGCTCAAAGTAAAACGCCAGCAGTTTTTCTGCATACAACCCCAGACGCGTCGATGGCAAGCTGCCGATATAGCGATGCAATGCCTGTAGTTTTTCCGGCGTCTGCTGCAGTTCGGTCAGCCATGCCCCTAGATCGGCATCAACATAGCTGGCGATCTTTCCTTGCCATTGATGCGCCTTTGGATCAAGCAAATCCGGTGCATCCAGCAACCAAGCCAACGCCCTGACATGGGGATCGAGCAAATGACTCCAGCGCCGGTGAAACTGTTCCTGGCAAGCGCCAACAGGCGCTGCCAAAGAATCACTGACCGACGCTGGCATAGGTGCTCATGGCCAGGCATAGATCGCTCCAGACCTTGCCCTTGTCGGCCAGCTGGCGCAGCAGATAGGCTGGATGGTAGGTCACCACCAAAGGGCGGTCGGCGTAGCGATGCACACTGCCGCGCAGCTTCGAAACCGGCGTTGCCGGATCGAGCCCAAGCAGGGACAGGGCCGCAGTCTTGCCCAGCGCGACCAGGATGGTTGGCTGGATCAATTCGATCTGGCGCTGCAGATATGGCAGGCAAGCCGCTACTTCGTCAGCCGCAGGCGGACGGTCACGCCCTGTGCCGTCGGTGGGCCGGCATTTGACGATATTGGCGATGTAAGCGTTTTCGCCGCGCTTCAAGCCCATCGCCAGCAGAATATTGTCGAGCAATTTACCGGCCGGGCCGACGAACGGCTCGCCCTGGATATCCTCGTTGCGTCCCGGACCTTCGCCGATAAACAGCCATTTGGCCTTGCTGTCGCCGACGCCGAACACGGTATTTTTACGTCCGTGGCAAAGTCCGCAAGCAGTACATCCGGCTACGGCTTTTTGCAGTTGCTGCCAATCCATAGCAGCTGGTGAATTCGCTGCGGGAACATTCACTACAGCTGAAGACATGGGCTCATCGTCATCGCTCCAGGCCGAAACAGCAGCCTTACTCACCGGCGCATCATGCGCTTGAGATAGCGCTGCTTTGTCAACATGCTGCTCCTGTTGCGGCACCTCTACTGGCGTCGCGGGAATTTCCGCTGCCGGTACCGGAGGGAGCGTCTGCTCCAGCACACTACCTGTTTCGATCAGTTCAGCGTCGCCGGCCACGCCGCCATCGCGCCTCAGCCACAGCGGTCCAAGGCCGATCTCGTCAAGAAAAACGCTGCGCCTGCTTACCTCGCTCATAAGGGCAACCTCATCACGATGGCCTCTTCGCGCTTGTCGCCAGCCGCCGGATAATAATCGCGGCGGCGGCCGATCTCGACAAAACCGTAAAGCTGGTAAATTGCAATCGCGCGCGTATTCGATGGCCGCACTTCCAGCAAAACCGATTGCATCTGCTGCTGATGCGCCAGGATGCACACTTTATCGAGCAGCATTTTGCCGATGCCGCGCCCTTGCATATCGGCGTGCACGCTGATATTCAACAGATGCGCCTCATCCAATGCCGGCATCATGAAAAAATAGCCCAGCAGGACCTGCGCCGCATCGCGCAATACCCAGCATTGATAACCGCTCTGGATCGAATCGACAAAATTGCCATGGGTCCAGGGATGGGAATACACACTCTTTTCGATCGCCAGCACCTCATCCAGATCTTCGATACGCATCGCGGCAAACGACAGCGGCCGCAGCAAATCGGGCGTTGGCTGTACATGCGCGCTCATGGCTTCACCTTAGCGGCACGCTCGGCAGTGGTGAGCGCCACCTTGTTACGTAAATACAAGGGTTGTGCTTCCACCGCACTCAAGCCACGGCCATGGCTCTGAACCAGCGCAACGCTGCCCAGCTGGGCGATCTGTCGTGCATTCGGCATCACCGCCGGCAAGCCGCCGGCGGCGAACGACGCCGCCACAAACGCTCCCGGATACGCCGCCAACCCATTGCCGCAGGCTTGCAGCACCCCAGTCTCTGTGGACAGGGGCGATACCTCCGACGGCGCCGACAAAGTCGGCTCGACGATCACCTGCCATTGATTATCGGCAAACCGATATTGGGCCCAGTAAACCTCGCCCATGCGTGCATCCAGCACCGCCAGCACTTCGCCGGCGCCGTTGAGGTCGCGGCAGGCTTGGGCCATGGCGGCCAGCGTCACCACTGGCAACACCGGCAGATCGGCGCCGAACGCCAGCCCTTGGACGATGCCGCAAGCTGTGCGTACGCCGGTGAACGAGCCCGGACCAACGCCGAAAGCCAGCGCATCGCATTGCGCCAGGCTGATCCCGGCCTCGGCGAGCAAGCTTTGCACCATCGGCAGGATGGCAAGAGAATGGGTCTGGACGCCCGCTGATTCGCGGGCAATCATATGGCCGTCGCGCAATAGGGCGGCGGAGGCCAGTTCGGTAGATGTTTCGATGGCAAGAATGGTCTGCATGGGCCGTATTTTACCGCGCCGGACGTTGCTTCGGCTGCACTCTGCACGATTGACGCGGGCAAGATCGGCGCCAAATACCCTGAGCGGCCCCAAACTGTTGGTATTCATGCGGCATCCTGCGCACTCACTGTAAAATATCGAGCATGCTGATCCTGACTCTCAATAACGACAACCATCACGAACTTGCTACCACTCTGGCCGACGATGGCTGGGTAGTGGCTTGCCTGTGCGCCGCCTGGTGCGGTAGTTGCCGGGAATATTTCACGAGTTTCACGGCGCTGGCGCAACGCCACCCGCAAGTGCAATTCGCCTGGATCGACATCGAAGACCAGGCCGAGCTGATCGGCGACCTTGACGTCGACGATTTCCCTACCCTGCTGATACAGCGCGGCAACGTAGTGGCATTTCTAGGTCCGGTCGAAATGGATCTGCGCCTTGCCGAAAGAATCCTGCTGGCGCAAATGAGCAAAAGCGCTGAAGAACTACGGCTTGAAGCCCAAAGCAGCGCCGAGCGTCGCCATTGGCAGCTGGAGGGTAATTTATTGCGGCGCCTGACGGATATTTAATCGATCCTTTTGTTTTTCTTTGCAATTTGAACGTTTTTGTCTGATCAATTGAGGACAGAGTAATTCGCCGCAAGATTAAGCTAGGCGCCTCTTAAACTCTGTCCCGCAATGATTATGACGCCAGCCAGGGATCGCAATCCGGATGCGGAAATTGCGCCATCATGAAATCGACAAAACTACGCACCTTGGCCGACAACAGGCGCCGGCTGGGATACACCAGCCGCACCGCCACTTTGTTGATCTGATAATCAGGCAGCACCCGCACTACGCGCCCTGCCACCATATCGTCGCCCAGCGTATACGAAGTGCGCATGCCGATCCCCATCCCAGCCAGCAGGCAATGCCGCAGCAAATCGGTATTGTTCGACATCACTTTGCTGATGATCGGAATAATCGAGGTGCCTTGATCCGACTGGAAAGTCCAGTGATGGCGCAAATGTTCCAGAGAAAAATTCAGGCAGGAATGCTGCGCCAGATCCTCCGGCGCCTGCGGCACGCCATGTTCGGCGATATAGGCCGGCGAGGCGCACAGCAATACTTCGGCGATGCCCAGTTGACGCGCCACCATGCTGGCGTCGAATTTCTGGTTGACCGAGAAAACGCCGACATCGAAACCTTCTTCGATCAGATCGACGGTGCGATCCGACAAGGTCACATCCAGTTGGACATCGGGATACTGTTTTGAATACAACGGCAGCAAGCGCGCCAACTGAGTCTGGCCAAAACCTATCTGCGAATAGATGTGCAAAGTGCCGGCCGGATTGGTCGACAGCACGGAAGCGGCGGCTTCCGCCTCGTCGATCTCATCCAGAATCTGCCGCACCCGCTCCAGATAAGCCTGGCCCGGTTCGGTCAAAGCCATGCGGCGCGTCGACCGATGCAGCAGGCGGATCCCGAGATGGTTTTCCAGATCGGCGACCAGCCGCGTGACTACCGCATTCGACATATCCAATACTTGAGCGGCGGCGACAAAACTGCCCTGCTCCACCACTTTCGCAAAAACCCGCATCGACTGCAAGCGATCCATATTCTTTTGTCCTATTTCATGCGCCGCGCGGCATAACTACTGCCTGTCATTTATTTAACAAGGCCACCAAAGCAACCACCAAGGCCAGCACGGCGACCCCAAGCGCAGATCCGCACAGCAAGTTGGTAAGCCGCAATCTGGCGTCGACCTGCTGCATCTCCTGCTCCAGCATTGGCAGCGCGGTTTTGAATTGCTCGGCGAGCGCCTTGATATCGCCGATATTTTGCAGCGATGCAGTCTGCAGTTCGCTTACCTGCTGCTGCAGAATCTGAATCTGGCTCACTTCCGTATTTCCTTTGCGGCGGGTAAACACCGGCACCGTAGCCGAAATAATATCGCCGACATACGGCAGGACTGCCTTTGTTACCGAAAGCCAAGTCGGCATGTACTATCCTCCAAATTTCTCTCCCTACGTTTCGACAACTGTTTCCGGCTTATTGAAATATCTGGACATCCGCAGCGGTGGTATCGCCCGGCCGCAACAAACGGCCGGCGGCGATGGTGATGGTCTGGCGGCACTGCATGGCGATCGACGTATCGTGGGTCACCAGAATCAGGGTTGAGCCGCGCTCCTGATTCAAATCAAACATCAGCTGGATCACCGCATCGCCGGTAGCGGCATCGAGGCTGCCGGTGGGCTCGTCGGCGAACAACAGCGGCGGCTCGGTGACGAAAGCGCGCGCCAATGCCACCCGCTGTTGTTCGCCGCCGGACAAATATTTCGGATAGTGCTGCAAACGCGTCGCCAGGCCGACTCGCTCCAGCTTGGCTTGCGCCTTCTCCCTGGCATCTTTATCGCCGCGCAATTCAAGCGGCAGCATGACGTTTTCCAGCGCGCTCAAATGACTGAGCAACTGGAAAGACTGGAACACGAAACCGAGTTTCTCTTTGCGCAAGCCTGCGCGGCCGTCTTCATCCAGGGCAAAAATATCGCTGCCATCGATATGCACGGTGCCGGAGGATGGCGTATCCAATCCGGCCAGCAAGCCGAGCAAGGTCGATTTGCCGGAGCCGGAGGCGCCGACAATCGCCAGCGTAGTCCCGCCCTGGACGTTAAAATTGATATCATCAAGAATCACCAATTCGCCGCTGGCGTCGGCAACACGCTTGGTCAAATGCTGGACATCGATGGCCGGCGCTTTGGACTTTAGCATTTCAGAAATAACGGAAGAGGACTGAGGCATGCAGATTATCGGCTCCGGGTTGAGGAATGGTTTTCAGAATTTGATCGACGGCTCATGCGGCAAGATCGGCAGCAAGATCCGCAGCAAGATCGTCGGCAGCTTGCGGCTGACTACCCTGCTGCTTGGCCTGCTTGGTCTAGTATGGACGAACAGTGCCTATTCTGCATCAAAATCAATACTGGTGTTAGGCGACAGTCTTTCGGCAGAGTACGGTCTGGCGCGCGGCAGCGGCTGGGTTGCCTTGCTGCAGCAACGTCTCAAGTCGGAGAATCTTGACAGCAGCATCACCAACGCCAGCATCAGCGGCGAAACCAGCAGCGGCGGCAAGACGCGTTTGCCGGCATTGCTGCAACAGCGGCCGGATATTGTCATCATCGAGCTTGGCGCTAACGACGCGCTGCGCGGCTTGCAACTAAGCGCCACCGAAAACAATCTGCGGGCAATGATCAGCGCCGCTCAACAAGCCAAGGCGAAAGTCCTGCTGGTTGGCATGCGGATTCCGCCGAACTACGGACGCGACTACACCGAAAAATTCTTTTCGCTGTATGCGACGCTGGCAAAACAAACCAAGGTGCAGCTGGTTCCTTTCCTGCTCGCTGGCGTAGCGGACAAACCGGAACTGTTTCAAGCGGATCGGATTCACCCGGTTGCTCAGGCCCACCCGATCATGTTGAACAATGTCTGGTCAGGTTTAAAGCCGCTTCTGGTTAAGTAGCATCTGATACAGTATTTTCAAACATTCGTTCCCAAAATGGGTCGTTTTCCAGAAAAATCGCGGTTACTTATGAGATTTTTCCTACAAATGCGCATGTCGATATAAAAAATGCCCATCCCGCTTACGCAGGATGGGCATTTCTCAATGCGATTGGATTAAATCGGCTCTGTTTCAGTTCCGCCTCAATTCTGCTTCAATTCTGTTTATCGTCGCCGTCAGCCGGTGTAACCGCCAGTGGCTTCAGAACCTTGACCTTGGCTTTCTGTTTCAGCACATCCACATAAGCCTGCATTTCCTGTTGCGCCAGGACGTTGGTGATCTGCTGCTGCTCGGCGACGCGCCGTGCCGGATCCTGCGCCGCCGGCTGGTTGACCTTGGCAATGCGGTATAGCGCATAACCCTGCTGCGGCAACACCACGCCGACATAGGCTGGCAATTTATTGACATTGGCCTTCATCACCGCTTCGAACGCCGCCGGATTGACGCCCTGACTCTTAACGCGCGACACGGTCTGCACTGCGCCGAAACCGCTAGCGCTATCTTGCGCTTTCAAGGCAGCCAGTTTTTCTTCGCCGGCCTTCTTCGCCAATGCAGCTTCTTCGGCACGCGTGACCTTGTCGCGGATAATCGCCTGAACTTCTTCAAACGAGCGTTTCGTGACTGGCTTGTATTCGACTACATGACCGGCGATAAACGTATTCGGCGCAATTTCAACCGCTTCGGTATTGTGCTTGTTCTTCAAGGACTCATTCGAATACAGCGCCGTCAGGAATTTCTGGTTATTGTAGGGAACGGTAGGCGCCGCAGCCGGATTCGGCTGGCGGCCGAGATTCGCAGCGGATTGAATTTGCAGATGCAGCTTGTCCGCTACCGGCTTCAAGCTATCGGCCTGCTCATACACCGTGTTGCTGAAGGTTTCCGCCAGCTCGGTGAATTTACGCGCCGCCAATTGTTTCTTGATTTCCGCTGCGATATCCGCCTTGACTTCATCCAGCGGTTTGACCTGCGCCGCTTTGACGCCGGTCAGTTCGATAATGTGATAACCGAAATCCGATTGCACCAGATCGCTGATCTCGCCTTGCTTCAACTTGTTTGCAGCATCTTCGAAAGGCTTGACCATCATGCCGCTGCCGAAATAACCGAGATCGCCGCCCAATTCCGCTGATGCGGTATCTTGCGAATTGGCCTTGGCCACCTTGGCAAAATCAGCCGGGTTCTTGCGCACTTCTGCCAGCAAACTCTCGGCCTTGGATTTTGCCGCAGCCTGTTCCGCAGCCGGTGCATCTTTTTTCACCGCAATCAGGATATGGCTGGCGCGGCGTTGTTCCGCCGTTGTGTAGCGGCTCAGGTTCTGATCGTAATAGGATTTGATATCAGCATCGCTGACCGTCACCTGCGCGGCGGCCGCGGCACTGTCGAGCAGCACATAGTCTGCCTTGATTTGCTCTGGAATCTCGAATTCCTTGGCGTTCTTGGCGTAATAGTCCTGCAGCATGGCGTCAGTGACTTTCACTTGCGCGGCATAGTCGGCAGTCTTGAGCAGCAATTCTTGCACGTCACGTTCCTGATCGTTGATATCAGACAGACGCGTGGCGACTGTTTTAGGCGCAAACGCAGTGGTTTGGACCGCGCCATTCAATTGCTGCATCGCCATGTCCTGACGCAGGCGCGCCTCGTACATAGTCGGCGTCATGCCTTGTGCGGCCAGTAATGCCTTGTATCTTTCATTGTCGAACTTGCCGTCCGCGCCTAGCAATTCAGGCACGCCCATGATGGTTTGGCGCAAGCTTTGATCGGATACCGAGAGATGTTCGCTGCTAACGGTGGCAAGCAACACGCGCTGCGAAATCAGGTTATCCAACACGCCTTGCTTGGCTGCCGGCGTCTCCACCATCTTCGGGTCGAAACGATCGCCAAATGCCTGGCGCATGCGATCCATTTGCTGGCGCAAAGCGGCATCCCATTCCTGCTGAGTGATCGGCTGGCCGGCGACTTTCGCCACCGTATTGGCGCTGTCGCCAAAACTGCTATAGCTTTGCAGCCCGACTAGAGCAAAAGAAGGAATGATCAAGAGCAGCAGCAAGAACTGCATCAAGCGCTGATGGGTACGGACAAATTCAAACATGGTCGGCCGATCAAGAACAGATTGCTAATAAAAATAGGCAGCAATACAAATCAGTAAGACATATGAAAAAGGGCGAACTTTCGTTCGCCCTTTTTGTATTCTGGCGTAATAGATGGAATAGCTGAAAATGCCAAACCATCAAAAAAATATCACAATAAAATCAGAAACTTAGCAGCGGCATAAACAAAAGCAGCAGGAAAATTGCCAGTCACTCTGTCAGTACAGCGAAACAATGGTTGATTTTAGCAGTGTTTTCACACTTGTCACAGCCATAAGCCGCAAAAATCCCATGAAAGGTAATTTCATTATCAGAGCGATATTCCCGCAAGCGGAAATATAAATTAATTCTTCAAATAAAAACGCCCGCTTGCGCGGGCATTTTGTATTCTGGCGGAGTGGACGGGACTCGAACCCGCGACCCCCGGCGTGACAGGCCGGTATTCTAACCAACTGAACTACCACTCCTAAAACTGCTGGCAAATTTTATAAAACAAATTCGCACTTAACTCGCACCTTTTTGCCTGACTGCGTTGGTGGGTGCTGAGAGGCTCGAACTCCCGACCTACGCCTTGTAAGGGCGCCGCTCTACCAACTGAGCTAAGCACCCTCTCATATCGGATTTATTCAGGATTCACGGAAAACATCTGAAATAAAACACGACAGTTTAGCCAGTCAAACTTTGGCGTTTGTCACCACGCCAAAAGAAGCTAGTTTACAGCATCTTTCAACGCTTTGCCAGGCTTAAATTTAGGAACTTTAGCTGCCTTGATTTTAATTGCCTCTCCGGTACGCGGATTACGGCCGGTACGCGCTGCGCGTTTTCCGACCGAGAACGTGCCAAAGCCGACCAAGGTAACGGAACCGTTCTTTTTCAAAGTGATTTTAACTGCGGCGATCACGGCATCCAATGCGCGTGTCGACGCGGCCTTAGAAATGTCTGCCGACTTGGCGATGTGATCGATTAACTCGGTTTTGTTCACTGAAGCCCCCTCATTTGAATTGGAATTCGAGATGATTTATGTTCCTGCATTTTTTTTGAAAATCATCGCAGATGGACTGCAGAAAAAATCTGCAGCTGGTATTAAACAAGCCGCAAAGCCTTGTGTCAAGCGCTTTCCCGGTGATACAGGGAGGTTTAACCTGATTTTACAAACTTGATCTATTCAACATTCAATGCATGCGCACGCAAAAAAAAAGCGCCCTTGCGAGCGCTTTTTAAAGAACAAAAATTACGGCTGTGAATTCAACAGCTGTTTTGAACAGGCAGCGGGCTTAGTGCTTGACCACGCTGGGATCCGTCTTCTCGCTGCTCTTGGCGACGGTCGCATCCAGCATCGCTTCCTCGTCGGTCAAGGCCACCGGCTGCCGCTCCAGAGCGACCTCCAGCACCTTGTCTATCCAGCGCACCGGCACGATTTCCAGCTTGTTCTTGACGTTGTCCGGGATCTCGGCCAAGTCCTTCACATTCTGCTCTGGAATCAACACCGTCTTGATGCCGCCGCGATGCGCCGCCAACAGCTTTTCTTTCAAGCCGCCGATCGGCAAGACTTCGCCGCGCAAGGTGATTTCACCAGTCATGGCGACATCAGCCCGCACCGGAATCCCGGTAAAGATCGAAACCAATGCAGTGGTCATCCCGACACCCGCCGACGGTCCGTCTTTCGGCGTCGCACCTTCAGGTACGTGAATATGGATATCGCTCTTCTCGAAGGCCTCGCTCTTGATACCCAATTTCGTGGCGCGGCTACGCATGACAGTGCGCGCCGCCTCGATCGATTCCTTCATCACGTCGCCCAAGGTGCCGGTACGGATGATCGCACCCTTGCCCGGCATCTTGACGGCTTCGATGGTCAGCAATTCGCCACCCACTTCAGTCCATGCCAAGCCGACCACCTGGCCGATTTGATTCTCTTTCTCGGCAACGCCATAGTCGAAGCGCCGGACACCGAGGAATTTATCGATGTTCTTGGAGGTGACCGTGACCTTCTTCTCTTGCTTCTTCAGCAGCAGCAACTTCACTACCTTGCGGCAAATCTTCGAGATTTCCCGTTCCAGCGAACGCACCCCGGCTTCACGCGTGTAGTAACGAATGATGTCGCGAATCGCGCCTTCAGCGAGGCTGATTTCTTCGACCTTCAAACCATTGTTCTTGATTTGCTTAGGCAGCAGATAACGCAGCGCGATATTGGTCTTTTCATCTTCGGTGTAGCCGGACAGACGAATCACTTCCATCCGGTCCAGCAGTGCCGGCGGAATGTTGAAGGAATTCGAGGTCGCCACGAACATCACATCCGACAAGTCGAAATCGACTTCGATGTAGTGGTCCGAGAATGTATGGTTCTGTTCAGGATCCAGCACTTCCAGCAAAGCCGAAGACGGATCGCCACGGAAATCCATACCGAGCTTATCGATCTCATCCAGCAGGAACAGCGGATTGCGCACGCCGACCTTGGCCAGGCTTTGCAATATCTTGCCTGGCATGGAGCCGATGTAAGTGCGGCGATGACCGCGAATCTCGGCTTCGTCGCGCACGCCGCCCAAAGCCATCCGCACGAATTTACGATTGGTGGCGCGAGCGATCGATTGTCCCAGCGAGGTTTTACCCACGCCTGGGGGACCGACGAAACACAGGATCGGCGCTTTCAGCTTGTCGACGCGCTGTTGCACGGCAAGGTATTCCAGGATGCGTTCTTTAACCTTATCAAGGCCGTAGTGATCGCCTTCCAGCACTTTTTCCGCGTTGCCCAATTCGTTGTTGACCTTGGATTTTTTCTTCCATGGCAGGCCGACCAGCGTATCGATGTAGTTGCGCACCACGGTGGCTTCAGCCGACATCGGCGACATCAGTTTCAGTTTCTTCAGCTCGCTCTGCGCCTTTTCCAGCGCTTCCTTAGGCATCTTGGCGGACAGCACCTTCTTTTCCAGCTCTTCCAGATCAGCGCCTTCTTCGCCTTCGCCCAATTCTTTCTGGATCGCCTTGACCTGTTCGTTCAGATAGTATTCGCGCTGCGATTTTTCCATCTGCCGTTTGACCCGGCCGCGAATGCGCTTCTCAACTTGCAGGATATCCAGCTCACCTTCGAGCTGACCCAGCAGGTGCTCGTAACGCTTGGCGATATTGAAGATCTCCAGGATGACCTGCTTTTGCTCAAGCTTCAGCGGCAAGTGAGCGGCAATGGTATCGGCCAGGCGGCCGGCGTCATCGATGCCGGACAGCGAAGTCAGGATCTCCGGCGGGATTTTCTTGTTCAGTTTGACGTACTGGTCGAATTGCTGAACGATGGCGCGACGCATCGCTTCCACCTCGGCTTCGTCGCCCAGCTCCGATTCAACCGGCGTCAGATCGGCAACAAAGTGCGTATCGAGTTCGCTGATGTGGTGAATACGTGCACGTTGCGCGCCCTCCACCAGCACCTTGACGGTGCCATCGGGCAGTTTCAACATTTGCAAGATATTGGCGACGCAGCCGATTTCATAAATATCGTCCGGCGACGGTTCGTCCTTGGCGGCGGCCTTCTGGGCGGCGAGCATGATGCTCTTGCCCTGCTCCATCGCAGCTTCAAGAGCCTTGATCGATTTTGGGCGACCGACGAACAATGGAATCACCATATGCGGGAATACCACCACATCCCGTAACGGCAAGAGAGGCAACTGAGTTTGTTCAGTAAATGTAGAAGTCGTCATGGTGAGCCCTATCAAAAAAACTTATTAATGATGTTGGCACGAGTGGCCGAAACTCAAGCCCCGGTTTCAACAATAAATCACCACTTCTATTTGCGTGTGCAATGGCCAATAAAAAAGCCACACGCGAAGTTAACTTCGGGTGGCTTTGCGATTGAAGCCAAATTGTATGTTTTGGCAAATTGTACTACTTTTGGGTCAAAAACCTGCTTAAACCCCTGTTTTTTACATGGCTTTACAAATTTCCCGACTTCAACTTGCCAGAGGAAATCCGGAGCACGGCATGGGCAAGTCTTTTACCCACGCGTTACCGCTATTTCGCGCCGGACACCTTAGGCTGGTCATGGTAAATCAACAATGGCTTTGCGCCGCTGTTGACAGTGTTTTCATCGACCACGACCTTGGCCACGTTTTGCTGGCTTGGCAAATCGTACATTACGTCGAGCAATACATGCTCCAGGATAGAACGCAGGCCACGAGCGCCGGTTTTACGCGCCAAAGCACGTTTGGCGATAGCTTGCAGCGCCGCAGGCCGGATTTCCAGCTCAGCCCCCTCCATCTGCAGCAATTTGGAATACTGCTTGACCAGGGCGTTCTTAGGCGCGATCAGGATCTCGATCAGCGCTTCCTCGTTCAGTTCAGCCAGCGTCGCAATCACCGGCAAGCGGCCGACCAATTCCGGAATCAAACCGAAGCGCGTCAGATCCTCAGGTTCGGCGTCCAGCAGCACTTCGCTGGAGGTGCGCTGGCTTTGGCTCTTCACATTTGCCGAAAAGCCAATGCCGCTCTTTTCCGAACGCTCGGAAATGATCTTGGCCAGGCCATCGAAAGCGCCGCCGCAGATGAACAGGATATTGGTGGTGTCGATCTGCACGAAATCCTGGTTCGGATGCTTGCGCCCGCCTTGCGGCGGCACTGAAGCCATGGTGCCTTCGATCAGCTTCAGCAAAGCCTGCTGCACGCCCTCGCCCGAGACATCGCGGGTAATCGACGGGTTATCGGATTTGCGTGAAATCTTGTCGATTTCATCGATATACACGATGCCCCGTTGCGCCTTCTCGACTTCGTAATTGCAATTCTGCAGCAATTTCTGAATGATGTTCTCGACGTCCTCGCCGACATAACCGGCTTCGGTCAAGGTGGTGGCGTCGGCAATCACGAAAGGCACATTCAACATGCGCGCCAGGGTCTGCGCCAGCAAGGTCTTGCCGGAGCCGGTTGGACCGACCAGCAAAATATTACTCTTTGCCAGTTCGATGTCGTCCTTCTTGCCGAGATGCTTGAGGCGTTTGTAATGGTTGTACACCGCCACCGACAAGATCCGCTTGGCAGGTTCCTGACCGATCACGTACTGATCGAGCAGTTCGCAAATCTCTTGCGGGATCGGCAGTTCCGATTTTTGACCATCCAGCGTTTCGACGTTCGAAGCTTCATCGGTAATGATGTCATTACAGAGATCGATGCATTCATCGCAGATGAATACCGATGGCCCGGCGATGAGTTTTTTCACTTCATGCTGACTTTTGCCGCAGAAGGAACAATAAAGCAGTTTTTCGCCGCTGGAAGATTTTTTATCAGACATAAAGGCAGAGTTTAAGTAAAACTATAGAGAGGGACCGCCGCATTGATTTTATATTACCCGCGAAATCCAGATTCGTCACGCTCGGACGATTTTTGAAAAGCAAAACGCCCGAACCTTTGGGGCCGGGCGTTTTATCCATCACTTAATAATCAAGCGCGTGTCGCCAGGACTTTATCGATCAGGCCATATTCCACGGCTGCATCTGCAGACATGAAATTATCCCGATCCGTATCCTTGCCGATCTGGTCAATGCTTCTGCCGGTCTGGTCAGCCAGAATACCGTTCAGGCGCTCGCGTAAATACAGAATTTCACGTGCCTGGATTTCGATATCCGAAGCCTGTCCTTGAGCGCCGCCCAAAGGCTGGTGAATCATGATGCGCGAGTTCGGCAGCGAAAAGCGCTTGCCCTTGGCGCCGGCAGCCAGCAAGAAAGCCCCCATGGACGCCGCCATGCCGGTACACAAGGTAGAAACGTCCGGCTTGATGAACTGCATCGTATCGTAAATCGCCATGCCGGCAGACACCGAACCGCCAGGAGAATTGATGTACAAGGAAATATCCTTGTCAGGATTTTCGCTTTCCAGAAACAGCAATTGCGCCACGATCAGGTTGGCGGTCTGGTCGTTGACCGGACCCACCAGGAAAATCACGCGTTCGCGCAGCAAACGCGAATAGATATCATAGGAACGCTCACCGCGGCCACTCTGCTCAATCACGATAGGCACCATGCCGAGCATGTCAGTATCCAGTGCCGAATTACGATTAAAGCCTGTCATATTTTTCCTCATGGAGAGCGCTCAAAACTTAATCATTCACCGAACCGGTCCAGGCACACGCCTGGACCCGAGGTATAGCTTAAACCGCAGCCTGATTAAGCCTGTTGCCCGTTGTTGCTCATCAATTCATCGAATGCGACCGATTTTTCAGTCACTTTCGATTTGCCCAGCACGTAGTTAACGACGTTTTCTTCCAAAACAAGGGCTTCGACCTCTGCCAGACGGCGACGATCGCTGAAATAATATTTCAGGACTTGTTGCGGGTCTTCGTAGCTTTGCGCAAAGTCTTCAACCTGGGCCTTGACTTGCTCCGGGGTTGCCTGCAGTTTGTTTTCCTTGACCACTTCGGCCAGGATCAGACCCAGACGCACGCGACGCTCAGCCTGGGCTGTGAACAGCTCTGGCGGGAACGGCATGTCGTTGACTTTCATGCCACGCTGCGCCATGTCCTGGCGGGTCATTTCAACCAGACGCTCGACGTCTTGCTCGACCAGCGCTTTCGGCACTTCCAGATCGCTGACCTTGATCAGCGCATCCATCACGCTGTCTTTGTTCTTGGCCTTGACGCGGGAACCGACTTCACGTTCCAGATTGAGCTTGATGTCAGCGCGCATTTTTGTCAGGTCGCCGTCTTCGATGCCCAGGGTTTTTGCAAACTCGGCATCGACTTCCGGCAGATGCGCCCATTCCAGCTTCTTCAGCGTGATGGTGAATTCTGCAGTCTTGCCGGCGACGTCCTTGCCGTGATAATCCGCCGGGAAAGCCAGTTCGAAGGTCTTGGCTTCGCCGACTTTCAAGCCGATAGTCGCGTTCTCGAACTCAGGCAGCATGCGGCCTTCGCCCAGTACGTAAGCGTAGTCGTCGGCTTTGCCGCCCTGGAATTCAACGCCGTCGATCTTGCCGACGAAATCGACAGTGACGCGGTCGCCGTTCTTGGCGGTCAGATCGCTGCCGCCATCGCCGTGCGCGCCTTGCTCGCCCTTGACGTGGTAATGCACGCGTTGCTTGCGCAGGATATCGATGGTTTTATCGATTTCAGCGTCGCTGACTTCAGCCTTGGTTTTTTCGACTTCAACGCTGGTCAGATCGCCGATCTTGACTTCAGGATAGATCTCGAAAGTAGCGTCAAACGCCAGCGTGCCTTCAGCCACGCCTTCGCTGGTCTTTGGCTCGATCTTCGGGTAACCGGCAACGCGCAGATTGTTTTCGTTGGCAGCGGTGTTGAAGGCATTGCCGACTTTGTCGTTCAACACTTCGGTTTCGACCTGGTAGCCATATTGTGCAGCGACCATCTTCATCGGCACTTTACCTGGGCGGAAGCCAGGCGCTTTAGCGGTGCGAGCGCGAACCTTCAGGCGCTTCTCGACTTCGGTTTGCACTTCGCTCAGAGCGATGGTGAGGGTAAGGCGGCGTTCAAGTTTATCCAGAGTTTCGACTGCAGTTGCCATGTGGATCGTCCAAAAATTAAAAATTCCGTGGTGCGACTAGGGTAAATGTGGAGCAAAACAGCAAAATATTGCCATTTTCACCCCAACCCCGTCGCGCTAAAGTCCGATATTCTATACGTAAAACAGCCGGTTGCGCCAAAACGCGTCACTCCGCTTCCGTAATAAAGCCGCAATAAAGTTGCAACAAGCCGCTTATTTGAGCGGAATCGGGCTGCTGGCCGGCACCGGCACCGCCGTCACACTGTTTTGCGGGCTGCCGTCGACCAATTTATCCGAATAGGTCAGATATACCAATGTATTCCGCTTGGGATCAACCAGCCGCACAATGTGCAGGCGTTTGAACAGTACCGACATGCGTTCGGTAAATACATCTTCCTGCAACGGCAGCTTGGCGCTGAATTGCACCGTGGCGGCGACCTGGCGACAGGCAATCGACGCTTCAGCCCTATCCTCTGCCAGACCTACCGTGCCCTTGACGCCACCGGTACGCGCACGCGAGACGTAACAAGTGACACCCTGTACCTTGGGATCATCGTAAGCCTCGACCACCACCCGGTCATTACGCCCGACCCAACGGAATGCGGTACTCACCTCACCCACTTGTTCCGATGCCGCTTGCACAACGCCGCTAGTGATTGCTGCAAAACCAAATAATCCGATCAACGCCAAGGATTTTGTACGCATATTTATTCCAGGAAAGAAATTACGATTGTATGCCGAACAATCCGTCCGCCACCTGTATGTTGTCGCCCGCAAAAATTGCAGACGTAAAAAAACCCTCATCAGAGGGTTCTTCCATGCCCAGCATGCGCCTATTAAAACTTAATACCGACACAGCTGGTGCGACCGAGAGGACTCGAACCTCCACAAGATTGCTCTCGACAGGACCTAAACCTGTTGCGTCTACCAATTTCGCCACGGTCGCATTTCCTACAACTTCCAACAAATACAGTGCAATCTTGCTCAGCAAGATTGGACAGCCCGCTATTCTACTGCAAGCCATCCGATATGGCGAGAGGCCAACTCAATTTCACGCCATATTTCTGCGCATCTAATCGTGCCTCAACCGCGCTCGTCCGATTGCGGCCTTTTAACCCTGAACCAGGCCGCATACAACGCCGGTAAAAACAGCAGCGTCAAGCCGGTCGCAACAATCAAACCACCCATGATCGCCACCGCCATCGGCCCCCAGAATACCGAATGCGACAAGGGAATCATGGCCAGCACCGCCGCTGCTGCGGTCAGCATGATCGGCCGGCAGCGCCGCACCGCTGATTCGACAATCGCGTCCCAGGGCGCCACGCCATTGGCAATATCGTGTTCGATCTGGTCGATCAGGATCACCGAGTTGCGGATGATCATGCCAAACAACGCAATCACCCCCAGTTGGGCGACAAAGCCGAACGGCCGATGCAACAACAGCAGCGCCGCTGCGGCGCCGGCGATGCCCAGAGGCCCGGTCAGGAACACCAGCAGCGAACGCGAGAAACTATGCAATTGCAGCATCAGCAAAGTAAAGATAATGAAAATCACCAACGGCACGTTGGCAGCAATCGAAGCTTGCGCCTTGCCGCTGTCATGGGCGGCGCCGGCGACATCGACAATATAGCCAGGCGGCAGTTGCGCTCTGATCTTGTCGAGCTGCGGATTGATCTGCTCGGTGACGGTCGGCCCCTGCACGCCATCGATCACATCGGCTTGCACCGTAATCGCCCAATTGCGCCATTCGCGCCACACCACGCCCGGCTCCCACACCAGTTTGACCGTGGCGATTTGCGACAGCGGCACCGACTTGCCGCTGGCCGTCGGCACATTGGCCTGGTTCAAGGCGTCGATGGTGGCCCGTTCGTCCAGCGGCTGGCGCACCATGATGTCGATCAAACGATCATGCTCGCGATATTGGCCGATGGTGGTGCCGGTCAGCAGAGTGTTGACGGTCTGCATCACGGTTTGCGAGCCGATGCCCAGGGTGCGCAACTTGTCCTGATCCAGATCTACCCGCAGCACTTTGACCGATTCGTTCCAGTTGTCGTTGAGGCCGATAATATTCGGATTGCCGCTCATCACCCCCTTGACCTGGTCGGCAATCGTCCGGACCTTGGCGGCATCGGTGCCGCTGACGCGGAACTGCACCGCATACGGTACCGGCGGGCCGCTAGGCAGCAATTTGACGCGGCCTCGCACTTCCGGGAAGCCATGCTTGAATGCCTCGGTAATCCGCAGGCGCAAGGCGTCGCGCGCCGCCAGGTTCTTGGTCAGCAAGACCAGCTGCGCCACATTGGTCTGCGGCAGAATCTGGTCCAGCGGCAGATAAAAGCGCGGGCTGCCGCTGCCGACGTAAGTGGTCATGCTTTCCAGCTCGGGCGCAGCATGAATAAACGCTTCGAACTTCTTGGCCTGGGCCTCGGTGGCAGCAAACGACGAACCCTCCGGCAGCCACAGTTCGATCATCAGCTCAGGCCGGCTGGAATCCGGGAAAAACTGTTCTTCGATGAATTTGAAACCGAACACACCCAAGGCAAACACCATCATGGTCAAGGCGATGGTGGTCTTGCGCCATTCTACGCACCAGTGGACGGCGCGCCTGACGCGCGTATAAAACGGCGTGTTGAACAATTCGTGGTGACCGTCGGCGCCAGCCGCCGGCTTCACCTTCAACAGCAGATAGCCGATGTACGGCGTGAACAGCACTGCCACCAGCCAGGAAATCAGCAAGGCCAGGGCATTCACCGAAAACATGGAAAAGGTGTATTCGCCGGCGGCCGATTTGGCCAGGCCGATCGGCAAGAAACCGGCGGCGGTGATCAGGGTTCCGGTCAGCATCGGCATCGCGGTAGAGGTGTAGGCAAAGGTCGCCGCTTCCAGCCGCGACAAGCCCTCTTCCATCTTGCGCACCATCATTTCCACCGCGATGATGGCGTCGTCGACCAACAGGCCCAGTGCGATGATCAGCGCCCCCAGCGAAATCTTGTGCAAATCGATGCTGAAGATATTCATGAACAGGAAAGTCACCGCCAGCACCAGCGGAATCGTCAAGGCCACCACCAGCCCGGGCCGGACGTCGATGCGGTACGGCTTGGTATGAAAGCCCAGCGACAGGAAACTCACCGCCAGCACGATCAAGACCGCTTCCATCAGGGTTTTCAAAAATTCATTGACGGATTCGGCGACGATTTTCGGCTGGTTCGATACTCGCTCCAGATCGATCCCGACCGGCAGCTTGGCCCTGATCTGGGCAGTGATCTGCTGCATGTCCTTGCCCAGCGCAATAATGTCGCCGCCCTTCACCATCGAAACCCCGAGCCCGATCACTTCCTTGCTGTTAAAGCGCATCTTGGTCTGCGGCGGATCCTGGTATTCGCGCTTGATGCTGGCGAAATCGCCTAATCTGAAAGTAGTGTTATTGGCCCGCAATTGCAGGTTTTCCAGATCCTTGGGAGACGCCAGCGCACCGGTTACGCGGATTTGCAGATTGTCGGTGGCGGTCGCCAGCACGCCGGTCGACTGCAGGGCGTTTTGCGCGCTCAGCTGGTTGACGATGTCTTGTACCGTAATCCCCAGCTGCGAGAATTTTTTTTGCGAAAATTCGATGAATATCTTTTCATCCTGGACCCCGAACAAATCCACCTTGGCGACCGACGGCAAGGTCAGCAATTGCTGGCGCACGAAATCGGCATAGTCCTTGACATCGGCATAATCGAAGCCGTCGCCGGAGACCGCGAAAATCGAGCCGTAGGTTTCGCCGAATTCATCATTGAAGAACGGCCCCAGCACGCCTTGCGGCAAGGTCAGCTTGATGTCGTTGATCTTCTTGCGCACCTGGTACCAGGCATCCACGGTTTCCTTGGGCGTGGCCGATTCCTGCAGTTGCAGGATGATCAGCGTTTCGCCCGGCTTGGAATAGCTGCGGATGGTGTCGACGTGCGGGGTTTCCTGCAGTTTCTTTTCCAGCTTGTCGGTGACCTGATCCGCCATTTGCAAGGCGGTGGCGCCCGGCCATTGGGCCGACACCACCATCGCGCGGAAAGTAAACGGCGGATCTTCATCCTGGCCCAGGCTGCCATAACTGAGGATGCCGCCGATCACCAGCACCACCATCAGATAACGCGTCAGCGGTATGTGTTCCAGCGCCCAGCGCGATAGATTGAAGCCCGTCTTTTTTTCATCGCTCATCGGGCCGCTCCGCTCGCGGTGGCGGCAGCTGCATTAGACGCCAGGGGCGGACTGGCTGCGGATTTATTGGCAGGCAGGCTGCCCTCCGGCGCATTCAGGATGGTGACTTTTTGTCCCGGCTTCAACTGGTTGACGCCGGCGGTAACCACCTGCTGGCCGCCGCGCAATGCGCCTTGAATCCATACTTCGTTGCCGTGCTGGCCGGTAATTTGCACCGCTACCTGGCGCACCACGCCGCCGTCGACCACCCATACCGCGCTATGCTCCTGCACTCGCAACAGCGCGGTGAGCGGCACCTTGAGCGCGTCGTCGCTGGTTTTACTGGTGAAACTGGCATACGCCGTCATGCCCAGCTTGACGTTGGGCGTATCGTCCGGGATGGCAATCTTGATGGCGTAGGTGCGCGTCACCGGATCGGCGATCGGCGATACTTCGCGCACCGTGCCGTGAATCACTTGCTTGGGATCAGCCCATAAGCGCACCTGCACGTCGCCGCTGCGGCGCAATGCATCGACTTGATTTTCGGGCGCGCCGACCACCACTTCCTTGGCGCCCTGGCGCGCCACGCTGATCACCGGCGTGCCTGCCGCAACCACTTGCCCTGCTTCGGCATTGATGGCGATGACCACGCCATCCACATCCGATTCCAGGGTGGCGTAAGCGGTCTGGTTCGATTGCCCCTTGAATGCGGCTTCAGCCTGATCGTAAGTAGCTTGCGCGGCCTTGAACGCGGTATCTTTGGCGTCCAGCACCGCCTGGCTGACGAAATTCTTGTCACGCAGCTCCTGATAACGTTTCAAGTCGGCCTTGGCGGTATCGCGGTTGCTGGCCGCCGAGGTGACTGCCGCCACCGCCTGCGCTTGCGCCAGTTGCAAATCCTTCGGATCCAGCCGCATCAGCACTTGGCCGCGCTTGACGACGGTACCGACATCGACCTGGCGCGCAATGATCTTGCCCCCCACCCGGAAACCAAGCTGCGATTCATAACGGGCTTGCACGGCGCCGGGAAACTCGGAAGTGACATCGGCGTTGGCTGGATTCAACACCACTACCCGCACCGGGCGGATATCTTCGACCTTTTCGGCGGGCTTGGAACAGGCAGCCAGTAATAACGTGCAAATAAGCAACAAACCGGGAGCACGCATGAGCGCTTGGGTAGCTGCGGCCGGACGCGGATTTATCTGGGTCAACACGGTTTTTCCTTTACTATTCTGGGCTGCCGCTGGTATACAGACCACCGTTCGGCATGGCGTAGCGGCAATACCCTGCCGCTGCTCCTTACAATTAATAACTTTTAAGTCAGTTATTATAATTGCGCCGGATTAAGTTTGCCCAAAGCTTTTTTACATCTGACGACAAGAAACAAAACAATGTTTTTTTGATAAAAATTTCCTCTTTTTCCTGCGGTCCTGATGCCACTGCCCTAATGTCAATTAACCATTACGAAAATTTCCCAGTCGCATCCCTGCTCCTGCCGGCCAATTTGCGTCCCGCGGTCAGGGCGATTTACGCATTTGCCCGCAGTGCCGACGATATCGCCGACGAAGGCGACGCCAGCGCCGACCAACGTTTGCGCCAACTGCACGCATATGAAACAGCATTAGACAGAATAGAACATAGGCAAGCCGCTGAAAGCATCTTGTTTGAAACGCTGGAACAAGTGATTGTCGAATACCGCTTGCCGCTGACGCCGTTCCGAGACTTGCTGTCCGCCTTCAAGCAAGACGTAGTCACCACCCGCTACAGCCAGTTTGCCGACCTGCTCGATTATTGCCGGCGCTCGGCCAATCCGGTCGGCGCCCTGATGCTGCACCTGTATGGCGCGGCGACCGAACAAAACCTGCATGATTCCGACGCCATCTGCTCGGCGCTGCAGCTGATCAATTTCTGGCAAGACGTGGCGATCGACTGGGACAAAGCCAGAATTTATCTGCCGCTGGAAGACTTGCAGCGCTTCGGCGTGTCGCAGGCGCAGCTTGCCGGCGGCACGGTGGATCACGCCTGGCGCCGCCTGATGCAGTTCGAGGTGCAGCGCGCGCGCAGCATGATGACCGGCGCCCAGGGGCTGGCGCTGAGGCTGCCAGGCCGGATCGGCTGGGAATTGCGGCTGGTGATACAGGGCGGCTTGCGCATCACGGAAATGCTGGAAGCGGTGGACTACGATATGTTCCGCCAGCGTCCGAAACTGGGCAAAGCCGACTGGCTGCTGCTGCTCTGGCGCGCCTGGCGTATGAAATAAGGTGATGGGCAGAGATGAAAATACTAAAAATCAACAAACAAGCTGCATTTCTTACGTATACTTCGGGGCAAATAGTTTTTAGCCGCCTTCAAAGCTGTCCGCAGCTGTTAGCGCCGCCGTTACCGTTCCCATAATATCCATGTCTCCAGACGATTACTGCCAGCAAAAAGCCGCCCAGAGCGGCTCCAGTTTTTATTACAGTTTCTTGTTCCTGCCGGCCGAGCGGCGGTGCGCCATCACTGCGCTGTACGCCTTCTGCCGCGAAGTGGACGATACGGTCGACGAATGTACCGATGAAAGCGTGGCGCGCAGCAAGCTGATGTGGTGGCGCAAGGAAATCGCCGCCATGCTGGCCGGCAATCCGTCCCATCCGGTGACCCAGGCCCTGCAGCCGCATTTGCAGCCTTACGGTCTGGACGGCAAACACCTGCAAGCGATTATCGACGGCATGGAAATGGATCTGAACCAGACCCGCTACCTGGATTACCCGGGCCTGAAGCAATATTGCTGGCATGTGGCCGGCGTGGTCGGCATCCTGTCGGCCAGCATCTTCGGCGTGACCCAGGCGCAGACCTTGCAGTTTGCCGAAAAGCTCGGCCTCGCATTCCAGCTCACCAACATCATCCGCGACGTCGGCGAGGATGGCCGCAAGGGCCGCATCTACCTGCCGGTCAACGAACTGCAGCAGTTCAACGTCACCGCCGCCGATATCCTGAATGCGCGCCATAGCGAGAATTTTGTCAATCTGATGCGCTTCCAGGTGGCGCGTGCGCAGCAGGCCTACGATGACGCCTTTGCCCTGCTGCCCAAACAAGACCGGCGCGCCCAGCGGCCCGGCCTGATGATGGCAGCCATCTACCGGGCCTTGCTGAACGAGATCGAGCACGACGGTTTCCATGTATTGAATCAACGTATTTCGCTCACGCCCATCCGTAAATTATGGCTGGCATGGAAGACCTATGTGCGCGGCTGAAGTCAGTCCTTCGGCGATGCCATCGCCCTTCTTTTTGTTCATCTGAGATGGCCAAAGAAGCGCAACAAATCGCGGTGATCGGCGCCGGCTGGGCCGGTTGCACCGCCGCCGTCGAACTGACGCAGGCCGGTTACCAGGTAACCTTGTTTGAAGCCAGCCGGCAGCTCGGCGGCCGAGCCCGGCGCGTCAACATCAAAGAGACCGTCCTGGACAACGGCCAGCACATCCTGCTGGGCGCCTACCGCCAGACTCTGCAGATGATGCGCAAGGTCGGCATCGATCCGGCCAGCGCCATGCTGCGCCTGCCTTTGCAAATGTGCTATCCGGCCGCTAGCGGCGGCATGACTTTTGCGACGCCGCACCTCCCGGCGCCTTTGCACTTGCTGGTGGCGTTGTGGCGTGCGCGCGGCCTGGATCGCCAGGACAAACTGGCGCTGGCGCGCTTTTCGTCGGCGGCGCGCTGGATGGGCTGGCAACTGCATGACGATTGCAGCGTCAGCACGTTGCTGGAACGTTTCGACCAGACCGAGCGGCTGATCCGGCTGATGTGGCGTCCGCTCTGCATCGCTGCACTGAATACCCGGCCGGAGCAGGCTTCGGCGCAGGTTTTCCTGGCAGTGCTGCGCGACAGCCTTGGCGCCCGCAGAAGCGCGTCAGACATGCTGCTGCCAAGGGTGGACCTGAGCAGCCTGTTTCCGCAACGAGCCGCCGCATTCATCGAAGAACGCGGCGGCAATGTCGAGTCCGGCAGCAGCATCAAGCAAGTGCACCGCCACGGCGAACAATGGCGATTGCAGAGCAGCGGCGCCAGCCTGGATTTTGACGCCGTGGTGATCGCCACGCCGCCGGAAGCCGCGGCTACGCTACTGGCCGACAGCGCCGATGCGGCGTTGCTGACAACCTTGCGCAGCTTCGAATACGAGCCGATTACTACCTGCTTCCTGCAATATGCGAGCAGCACGCGCCTGCCGCGGCCGTTCTTCGCCTTGGTCGACGATCCGGAAAACGCTGGCGGCACGGCGGCCTGGGGCCAGTTCGTATTCGATCGCGGCCAGCTCGATCCGGCCCAGGCCGGCTTGCTAGCGGTTGTCATCAGCGCTTCGTCCGGAGCCATACAGGCGGGCCATGACGCGTTAGTGAAAGCGGTTGCCGCCCAGTTGGCCGCAGTCTTCCGACAACCCCAATTGGCGGCGCCGACCTGGACCCAGGTCATTTCAGAAAAACGCGCCACCTTCGCCTGCACCCCGGGCCTGGCGCGGCCGGCCAACAACACCGGCCTGGACAAATTGCTGCTGGCCGGCGACTACACCGCCAGCGACTATCCGGCAACGCTAGAGTCGGCGGTGCGCAGCGGCAAGCAGGCGGCGCAAGAGCTGCTGGCTCAAATCCGCTGATTTACTGATCCGCAAGAGATCATTTTGCTTGAAAATGCTTCACGCCAGACATTAATAGATTTCCTCTATGCCGGCGTTGTTTTCATCTAATATAGTGCCGTTCCTGCAACCAAGAGAATCCTATGCCCGTCATCACCTGCGTTGAAGACTTGCGCCTGCTGGCCAAGAAACGTGTGCCCAAAGCGTTTTACGATTACGCCGACAGCGGCTCGTATACCGAATCGACCTACCGCGCCAACAGCAGCGACCTGGCCGCCATGCATCTGCGCCAGCGGGTGGCCATCAACGTCGATCAGCGCTCGACCCGCAGCACCATGATCGGCCACGATGTGACGATGCCGGTGGCGATTGCTCCGACCGGCCTGACCGGCATGCAATGGGCCAACGGCGAAATGCTGGGCGCCATCGCCGCTGAAAAATTCGGCATCCCGTTCACACTGTCGACCATGAGCATCTGCTCTATCGAAGATGTGGCCAGCGTCACCAGCAAGCCGTTCTGGTTTCAGTTGTACGTGATGCGCGACCGCGGTTTTATCAAATCGCTGATCGAGCGCGCCAAGGCGGCCAAATGTTCGGCGCTGGTGCTGACGCTGGATTTGCAGATCCTCGGCCAGCGCCATAAGGATCTGAAAAACGGCATGTCGGTGCCGCCAAAGATGACCTTGGCGAACATACTCGATTTGGCGACCAAGCCCGGCTGGGCGCTGCGCGCGCTGGGCGGCCGCAAGTCGTTCGGCAACCTGGCCGGCCACGTCAAGGGCGCCGAAGGCGTGATTACGTTGAGCAAGTGGACCGCCAGCCAGTTCGATCCGACGCTATGCTGGGACGACATCGCCTGGATCAAGGAGCAATGGGGCGGCAAGCTGATCCTGAAAGGCATTCTGGATGTCGAAGACGCCAAGATCGCCGCCACTACCGGCGCCGATGCCATCGTCGTCAGCAATCACGGCGGGCGGCAACTGGATGGTGCGGTATCGTCGATCTCGGCATTGCCGGCAATTGTCGATGCGGTGGGCGATCAGATTGAAGTCTGGTTCGACGGCGGCATCCGCAGCGGCCAGGACGTGCTGAAAGCGGTGGCCCTGGGCGCCAAGGGCACCATGATCGGCCGTGCTTTCCTGTACAGCCTGGGGGCAATGGGAGAAGCCGGTGTCACCAAGATGCTGCAAATCCTGCAGCAGGAACTAGATGTCAGCATGGCGCTGACCGGCACTAAAGATATCAAAGATGTGGGGCCGCACATCCTCACTTAAGGGCAGCTCGAATAACCTTGTTACGTCATTGGCGACCCCGTCATTCCCGCGAACGCGGGAATCCATTTTAAATCAGTAACCTGGATCCCCGCGTTCGCGGGGATGACGGAGTTTTTAGAGGTGCCTTAAGTTAAAGTTTCCCGGCTTGCTTGAGGCGATGCGTCAAGCCCTCGGCAATGTCGTCGTGATCGAATTTCTTGGCGAGGTCGATGGCGGTCATGCCGGCATCGTTTTTCAAGGTGACATCGGCGCCGCTATCGAGCAGCAGTTTGACGGTATAGATTTTGCCGGCGCGCGCAGCCATCATGATCGGCGTCGTCTGATTGGGTGAACCGGCGTCGATGTAGGCCGAGGCATCCAGCAGCATCTGCACAATCTCATCGTTGCCGATCGCGGCGGCGTAGTGCAGTGCTGTCCAGCCGGTGTTGTTAGGTTCGGCCTCCTTGTCCAGCAAGGCTTTGACTGCCGCTACGTTGCCCTTGTAGGAGGCAATCATCAATGCTGTGTCGCCGTTGCGCGCGCGCAGGTTGAGATCGATGCCGCGCGCATTGAGCAAGAGGTTAAAGACTTTCTTCGAATCCTCGCGCAAAGCCATCATCAGAGCGGTTTCACCACGTTGCTTTTGCGCTACCAGATTCGGATCGACGCCCGCCGCCAGCAGTGCCTTCATGCGGCGTTCGTCATCCAACTGTGCTGCCTTGGCCATGTCGTCAGCATTGCTGGCATGACTCATCGACGGCAAGCAAGCCAGCGCCAGCAGCAACAAAAATGCTGAAAACCGCGAATGACCATTCATGCGATCAAATAAATTAAGCATGCGTCTGATCCTTTGCCAGTTTGAACAAATTGAAAAAATTATCGGTGGTTTGCTGCGCCACCTCGGCCGCCGGCACACCCTTCAGATTGGCCAGGAACTCACCGACATGCATGACCCAACCCGGCTCGTTCATTTTGCCGCGATGCGGCACCGGCGCCAGATATGGAGAATCGGTTTCGATCAAGGCGCTGCTCAAGGGCACAGCCAATGCCACGGCCTGCAATTCCTTGGCGCTCTTGAAGGTGACGATGCCGGAAAACGAAATATAAAAACCCATCGCCATCGCCGCTTCGGCCACCTCCAGCGATTCGGTAAAACAGTGCATTACACCGCCGGCGCCGCCGGCATCGGTGCCGGCGCCCTCTTCCTGCATGATGCGGATGGTGTCTGCCGATGCGGCGCGGGTATGAATGATCAAAGGCTTGCCGGTTGCGCGGGACGCCCGGATGTGGCGACGAAAACGCTCGCGCTGCCATTCCAGGTCGCCCTGCAGGCGATAATAATCGAGGCCGGTTTCACCGATGGCGATGATTTTCGGGTGATCGGAAAGGCGAATCAGATCGTCGACGCTGGGTTCCGGCGTGTCTTCATAATCGGGATGCACGCCGACCGAAGCATAGATATGCGGGTAGGTTTTGGCCAGCTCCAGCACTTGCGGGAAGTCCGGCAGGTCGACCGATACGCACAGCGCATGGGTAACCTGGTTTTGCGCCATCTTGGCGAGCACCTCCGGCATCCTTGCAGAAAGCTCGGGGAAATTGATATGGCAATGGGAATCGATATACATAGACCGGATTATATCGCTTGCGCGCGCACATCATTGATGACGTATGCGCGCAGCAGCTATTTCAGTCTCTGAATTTTGCCAACAGCGGGAGGTTACTCAGCCAGACCCAAGGCTTGCTTTTGCAACTGGATCAGCTCGCCGATCCCGCCCTGCGCCAGATCCAGCAAGCTATTCAAGGTAGGACGATCAAAGGCGACACCTTCCGCCGTGCCCTGCACCTCAATGAAATGACCGGTATCGGCCATCACCACGTTCATATCCGTATCGCAGCCGGAATCCTCGACATAATCCAGATCCAGCACCGGCGTGCCCTGATAAACACCAACTGAGATCGCCGCCACAAAGTGTTTCAGAGGAATCGCCGCGATCGCCTTGCGTTCCAGCAGTTGTACAAATGCATCGTAAGCCGCCACCATGGCGCCTGTAATTGCAGCGGTACGGGTGCCGCCGTCAGCCTGGATCACGTCGCAATCAAGATGCAAGGTGCGTTCGCCGAAGGCCTCCAGATCGAACGCCGCCCGCAGTGAACGGCCGATCAGACGCTGGATTTCCTGGGTGCGTCCGGATTGCTTGCCGCGTGCCGCTTCGCGGTCCATGCGGGTATTGGTGGAGCGCGGCAACATGCCGTATTCGGCCGTCAGCCAGCCTTGTCCTTTGCCCTTCAAAAAGCCTGGGACTTTTTCTTCCAGGCTGGCGGTACAAATAACTTTAGTATCGCCGAATTCGACCAGCACCGAACCTTCGGCGTGCTTGGTGTAATTGCGGGTCAGGCGCACCGTGCGCAAGGCGTCGGCGGCACGTCCGCTAGGACGGGTAATGGGTAGCATGTCAATTCCTTAGATGTTCTTTTCAATAGCGCCACGGATTTCCGCGATCGCCTGTTCGATATCGGCGTCGCTGAAGCCGTCTGGCGCATCTGTCGCGCCTAGTCGCGGCGCCTGGATGGTGGTAGTCAGACTGCCGATCGGCAGCGTATGGGTCACGATCGAACTGGATGGATCGTCGATGTTCGGGTCGCTGCCCCAGGCCATTGCCAAAGCGGTAATATTATCGCTGGTTTTACCGGCAATCCCAAGCGCGTTATTCACCAGCTCCGGCACTGCCCGCACGATGGTGCTGGTTTGCAGGCGTTGCGCCAGTACATGATCGGGCAACATCGACCACAGCCCGTCCGAGCACAACAGCATGACATCGCCCGCCTGCAGGCTGACACGGCGCGACAGTTCGACGATGGGCATATTGGTCGCGCCAAGGCAGTTGAACAGCTTGTTGCGATCTGGATGAGTAGCGCGCTCGGAAGGATCAGCCTTGCCCTGCGCAATCAGGCTCTCGATGCGCGAGTGATCACGGGTACGCGCCAGGATCTGGCCGTTGCGCATCCAGTACAAACGCGAATCGCCGCAATGCGCCCAGAACGCGCTGTTGTGCTGGATCAGGCAGGCCACCACCGTGGTGCGCGGCGTTTCCGAGAGCTTATGTACTTCCCGGTAACGGTGGATTTCCATGTGTGCAGCGTAGAAGGCGTCTTCCAGGAACCGCTCCGGCTTCTTGATGTACGGCTGGGCGTTCTTCTGGAACAAGGAGCCGATGGTCTGCATCGCTATATTGGCAGCGATCTCACCGTGCAGGTGGCCGCCCATGCCGTCGGTCAGCAACAGCAGCAAGGCGTCACGCGTGAAGCTATAACCCATCCGGTCCTGGTTGACCTTGCGGCCACCGATATGGCTCTCTTGATAAACAGAAAATCGCATGACTATGTATGACTTTTACTAAAAATACAACTCAAACCTGGCGCAATGAAGCGGCGTTATTACGTACTTATGCGCGTGCTTATGTGCGTGCTCATTTGTTGTGTGGTTATGCGCCTATTGCGTGTTTTCCTGGATCGTCGTGTCAGGATTGCTTTCGGCTTTCCGGCGAAACTGGATGTGCGTGAAAAACACGCTGCGTATCTTGCGCGTCACCATATCGCGCACGCTCACCTCTTCTTCCTGTACCGGCTCCATCAAGGCGCGCTGTACTGCGAACACACTTTGCGGCCGTTGCAACGGATCGATCATCAGGCACCAGCGCACCACCTGGATCAACTCTGGCGAATACAGGCCTTCCAGCTTGCGGAAATGCCCTTCCATCTTATCGTTGACCTTACGCTGGTCCACCGGTTGCGGCGGCGCACCCACCATGCAGGCGAAAATCGAGGCGCCGATGCTGTAGATGTCAGTCCACGGGCCCAGGTTGCCATTCCGTTCATATAACTCGGCCGGGGCGAAACCTGGCGTGTACATCGGATATAGCTTGGGCGAATCGGAGCGCAGAGTCTGCCTGGCAGCGCCGAAATCCAGCAAAATCGGCGTGCCGTCAGCGCGCAAATAGATATTTGCCGGCTTCAAGTCCAGATGCAGCAATTTGTGGGTGTGCACCTCGCGCAAGCCGTTCATCACATGACGGAACATCTTGCGGATGAATTTTTCCGATACCAGCGGCTTTTCTCCCTTGTCGCGACGGCGCAGGATGTGCTCCTGCAGCGAGCGCCCGGATTCGTAAGCCATCACCATGTACACCGTTTCATTAGCACGGAAAAAATTGATGACGCTGACAACATTCGGATGGGCGATGCGCGCCAAAGCGCGGCCTTCTTCGAAAAAGCATTTAAGCCCGATCCTGAAGGTCGGCAGGTTTTCCGGCGAAATTGCCGGCGCCAGTTCGCCCCATTGGCGTAATGCCAACGAGCTTGGCAGATATTCTTTGATGGCGACTGCGTTGCCATCCTCGTCATATGCCAGATAGACAATACTGAACCCGCCGGAAGCAATCTTCTTTACAATGCGGTATCCAGCAATTTTTAGCCCATCAGGCAACGGTGCGTTGTTTTGCGCGGCCATGCGATCCTACCCTGTTAATTAGTGTTAAGGATTGTCTTGATAAATCGCTGACTTGTAAAGAAAAACCCTTGCAACCCAGAAACAAAGGACAGCATTTTGACTATCTGCAGCATGACAGGTTACGCCGTTAACAACCGTGAAACGGCAGCGGGCACGATTACCATCGAAATCAAGAGCGTCAATTCGCGCTTTCTCGACCTCCAATTCCGCATCAATGACGACTTGCGCTCGCTCGAACCGGCGCTGCGCGAAGCCATTATCGGCCGCGTTGCGCGCGGCAAAGTCGAATGCCGCCTGAGTTTCGGGCGCAAGACTGCCGGCGGTGCATCGCAAGCCCTGAATATGCCGCTGCTGGCTTCCCTGGCCGATATGCAAAGCGCGGTGCGCCAGCAATTCATCGAGGCGCCGCCGCTCACCGTCAATGAATTGCTGCGCTGGCCGGGCGTGATTGAAGAAGCGGTGATCAGCCAGGACACGCTGCAAGCCGACGTCCAGGCCACCATGAGCGCAACCCTGGAGGCGTTTGTCGATTCGCGCGCACGCGAGGGCGCGGCGCTGCAAGCCACCTTGATCGCCCGTATCGACGCCATGGAAGCCATCGTGCAAAGGATTACGCCGCTGGTGCCGCAGGTGGTTGCGCAATTCCAGCAAAAAGCCATAGAGCGCATGCAGGAAGCGCTCGGCCTGGCGCAACAGGATGCAAACAACAGCAATTCCAGCCTGTCGCGTGAAGAGGCGCTGGACCGGATTCGCCAGGAAGTCACGCTGTACGGCATCCGCATCGATATTGCTGAAGAATTATCGAGACTGGCGGCTCATTTGGGCGAAACCCGCCACATCTTGAAAAAAGGCGGCCAGGTCGGCAAGCGCCTCGATTTCATGATGCAGGAACTGAATCGTGAAGCGAATACGGTCGGCTCCAAAGCTGCGATCAAGGAACTGGCTGACGCCTCCATGGAATTGAAGCTGCTGATCGACCAGATGCGCGAACAGGTGCAAAATTTGGAGTAGGGTTTCAGGGGCTTCCGATATCCATGGCAGACACAACGTCAGTCATGCGCATTCCTTCGTAGTCGAATTATTTTTCGTCCGCAGCTTGCCATGCCGGCGCCGTTCAGACACCATGAAAATTCTTGCCGGTCATTGCCAGCCGCTCCAGCAGCGGCGCCGGCTCCCAATATTCGCCGTGGCGCCGATGGTATTCGCAGATCCTGGCGTAGACCTTGTCCAGCCCCACCGTATCGGCATAAAACAAGGGGCCGCCGCGATAGGCCGGGAAACCGTAGCCGTTGACGTAGACCGTGTCGATATCGGAAGCGCGCTGAGCGATCCCTTGTTCCAGGATGCGCGCACCTTCATTGATCAGCGCATAAATGGTGCGCTCGACGATTTCCTCCTGCGACAATGAGCGCCGTTGAATCTGCGCTTCTTGCGCGCAACGCTCGATCAAGGCCTCGATCTCGGGATCGGGAATCGGCGTGCGGCTGCCGGCTTCGTAACGATAGAAGCCGGCGCCGGTTTTCTGGCCAAAACGGCCCATGTCGCAAATGCGGTCGGCCACCTGCGAATAGCGCAGATGCGCAGGCCTGGTTGGCGCCAGCCGCAAGCGCGCGGCGCGGGCGATATCGAGGCCAGCCATGTCGGCCATTGCCAGCGGCCCCATCGCCATGCCGAAGTTGTACAGTGCCCGGTCGACCTGCTGCACGCTGGCGCCCTCCTCCAGCAGGAATTGCGCCTCGCGCGCATAAGGGGTCAGCATGCGATTGCCGACAAAGCCCTCGCAAACGCCGACCAGTACGCCGATCTTGCCGATCGTCTTAGCCAGTTGCATGGCGCCGGCAACGACGTCGGCGGCGGTGGCTGCACCACGCACCACTTCCAGCAGGCGCATGACGTTGGCCGGACTGAAGAAATGCAGGCCGATCACATCCTGCGGCCGCGAGGTGCCGGCGGCGATCTCGTTGAGATCAAGCCGCGAAGTATTGCTGGCCATGATCGCGCCCGGCTTGCATACCTGATCGAGCTGCTGGAACACTTCTTTCTTGACCACCATATCTTCGAATACCGCCTCGATCACCAGGTCGGCGTCGTGCAAATCCTGATAATCCAAGGTGGTGGAGATGATGCTGAGCCGGCTTTCCAAGGCTTCCTGGGAGAGCTTGCCTTTGGCCACCGTTGCCGCGTAATTCTTGCGGATCAGCGCCAGCCCGCGCTCAAGCGCCTCCCGCCGCGCTTCCATCAATATCACCGGCATGCCGGCATTGGCAAAACACATGGTGATGCCGGCGCCCATCGTACCGGCGCCGATCACGCCAACTTGGGTGATCGGGCGGCGGGCCTGAGACGATGGCAGATCGACAATTTTGGCCGCTTCGCGCTCGGCGAAAAACAGATGGCGCAACGCCTTCGATTCGCTACCGTTGAGCAAGGCGGTAAACTGTTGATGCTCAAATTTCAGCCCTTCTTCAAACGGCAAATCGAGCGCCGCCTCGACGCAGGAGATGCACGCCAACGGCGCCGGGAAACCGCGCTTTTGCTTGCTCGCCTGCTCGCGCGCCGCAGTGAACACCATTTGCCGATCTGCCAATGCTATAGGCCGCTGCGCCGCAACCGGATGCGCCCCGCCGGTAACGACCACGCGTCTGGCGTAGGCCACCGCTGCGGCCAGAAAATCGCCTTCGATCAAGACATCCGCCATGCCAAGCCTGACCGCGTCCAGCGCGGCGACCGGATCGCCGCCGACGATTATCCGCAGCGCCGCATCAACCCCGATCAGGCGCGGCAGCCGTTGCGTGCCGCCGCAGCCCGGCAGCAACCCCAGCTTGACCTCGGGCAGCGCCAACTTTGCCTGCGGCGAGACCAGCCGATAATGGCAAGCCAGCGCCAGCTCGAAGCCGCCGCCGTAGGCGATGCCATCGATTGCCGCCACCACCGGCTTCGGCGATGCCTCGATGCGTTCAACCAGCGCCTGCAAGGAAGGCGTCGCGCTGGCTGCCGGAGTATTGAATTGGCGTAGATCGGCGCCGCCGCAGAAAATCTTGCCGGCGCCAGTCAGGACGATGGCTTTGACTGCGGCATCGGCCAGCGCCGCTTCGAGGCCGGCCATTACCGTTGGGCGCACCTGATGCGACAAGCCATTGACCGGCGGATTATCCAGGCGGATGACAGCGACGTCGCTGTCGCCCCCTTGATTGGCAGATGCAAGCATGTTCATGGGACTCCATCAATAAAATATACGGCGCACAGATCGTGCTTCAATAGCGGCCGACAACTTTACTGAAACGCCTGGATGCCAGTCTGCGCCCGGCCCAGGATCAGCGCATGAATGTCATGCGTTCCTTCGTAAGTATTGACCACCTCCAGGTTCACCATATGGCGGATCACGCCGAACTCGTCGGAGATGCCGTTACCGCCCAGCATATCGCGCGCTACACGCGCGATGTCGAGCGACTTGCCGCAGGAATTGCGCTTCATCATCGAGGTGATTTCGACCGCAGCCGTGCCTTCATCCTTCATCCGGCCCAGGCGCAGGCAGCCTTGCAAACCGAAAGCGATCTCAGTCTGCATGTCGGCCAGCTTTTTCTGCACCAGCTGGTTGGCAGCCAGCGGCCGTCCGAACTGCTTGCGATCAAGCACATACCGGCGCGCAATATGCCAGCAGGCCTCGGCTGCTCCCAGCGCGCCCCAGGCAATGCCGTAGCGTGCCGAATTCAGGCAAGTGAACGGCCCTTTCAGGCCGCGCACCTCGGGAAAGGCGTTTTCTTCGGGACAGAACACCTCATCCATGACGATCTCGCCGGTAATCGATGCGCGCAGCCCGACCTTGCCGTGGATGGCCGGAGCCGACAGGCCCTTCATGCCTTTTTCCAGGATAAAGCCGCGGATCTGGCCCTCGTCGTCCTTGGCCCACACCACGAACACATCGGCGATCGGCGAGTTCGAAATCCACATCTTGCTGCCAGAAATGCTGAAACCGCCCGCCACTTTCCTGGCGCGCGTCACCATCGAGCCGGGATCAGAGCCATGATTGGCTTCGGTCAGGCCGAAGCAGCCGATCCACTCGCCGGTCGCCAGCCTGGGCAGAAACTTCAGGCGTTGTTGCTCGCTGCCGAATTCATAGATCGGCACCATCACCAGCGACGACTGCACGCTCATCATCGAGCGATAGCCGGAATCGACCCGCTCCACTTCACGCGCAATCAGGCCGTAGCTGACATAGTTCAAGCCGGGGCCGCCGTACTGTTCGGGAATGGTCGGTCCTAACAGGCCGAGCGCGCCCATTTCGCGGAAAATCGCCGGATCGGTCTGTTCCTGGCGGAACGCTTCCAGCACGCGCGGCTGCAGCCTGTCCTGGCAGTAGGCTGCAGCGGCGTCGCGCACCATGCGTTCTTCATCCGTCAGCTGCTGATCGAGCAGCAGCGGATCTTCCCAGCAGAACTGGGCTTTGGCGGGTGTTGCGGTAGCGCTCGAATTCATGGCAAGTCCTTTAATAGATAGGTGGATATTTGGGTATTGGGCAGGTAACTGCATAGGCGTTGAATATGCGGCGCAGCTGCGCCACGCGGTGGCCACTACTCTCGGGCAAAGTACAAATCGTGCAAAGCATCCAGCTCAACCTCGGCCGCCGCCTTCGACAACAGCACCTTGCCGCCCTGCATCAGGTAGACATGATCGGCGATGCCGACCGCCTGGTGCGTGTTCTGCTCCACCAGGACGATGGTCCTGCCCTCATCCTTCAGGCGCTGCAGGATCTCAAACAAGTCTTGCACCACCACCGGCGCCAGTCCGAGCGAAGGCTCATCGATCAGGATCAGCTGCGGCTCCGACATCAGGCCGCGCCCCATCGCCAGCATCTGCGCCTCGCCGCCCGACATCGAGCCGGCCAGCTGGCGGCGCCGTTCGCGCAGGCGCGGGAACATGTCGTAGGCAAGTTCCAGGTTGGCCTTGGCGCGCGCCCGATGCTGCCGCGAGAACGCGCCCATCAGCAGGTTTTCCTCCACCGTCATGTCCCTGAAGATCATGCGTCCTTCGGGAATCAGGCTGATCCCGCGCTCGCTCATTTCCCAGGTCTTGGCGCCGCCCAGCGCTTGCCCCTGGAACAGGATGCCGCCCTGCGCCACCGGCACCAGGCCCATGATCGCTCGCAGCAGCGTGGTCTTGCCGGCGCCGTTGGGGCCGATGATGGTGGTCAGCTTGCCCTGCGGGATGCTCAGCGAGACATCCCACAAGATATTGATCGCGCCGTAACCGGCGCGCAGGTTGCGGACTTCAAGCATGCTGTTCACCTGTATAGCTTTTGATTACTTGTGGATCGCTGAACACCTGCTCCGGCGTACCGTCCGCGATCAGTTCGCCGAAATTCAGCACGCATACGCGGCTGCACAGTTTGCTGATGGTTTCGATATCGTGTTCGATGATCAGGATGCCGATCCCGAATTTCTTGTGCAGCGCGGTCAGCATCTGCATGAAGCGGCGCTTGCCGTTGGTCTCAAGGCCGGCCAGCACCTCGTCAAGCAACAGCAGCTTGGGTGCGATGGCGAGCGCTTTGGCCACTTCCAGCGCCTTGAGTTCACTCAGCGCCAATTCGGTGGCGGCATTGCACCCGGCCTTGTCGGCCAGTCCCAGGAAATCGAGGATTTCATCGACCTTGCCGGGAACCACCTTGCCGGTGCCGAAACGTTGCGCCACCAGCAGGTTTTCGCGCACGGTCAGTTCGTGCATCGGCTGCGGAATCTGGAAGGAGCGGCCGATGCCCAAGCGCGCCCGGGCATGCAGCGAGGTTTTCAGCACATTGACCGAATCGAATATGATCTGCCCGCCGCTGGGCTTGACCAGGCCGGAAATTGCATTGAACAAGGTGGTCTTGCCGGCCCCGTTCGGCCCCACCAGGCCGACCACTTCGTGGCTCGCAATCTCCATGCTGACGCGGTTGACGGCAGTCAGCCCGCCGAAGCGGATAGTGACGTCTTCAAGCCTTAACATGGGTTTTCCTCTTGAATTTTTGAGCAAGCAAGGGCACCAGGCCGGACGGACTGAAAATGATCATCGCCACCAGCAATACGCCGAGAATCATCTGATGTCCGGAGGGAAGCAAATTCTTGAGTATCAACTGATCGATCAGGTAGACCGCAACCGCTCCTACCAGCGGCCCGAAGATAGTCCGGTAGCCGCCGAAGATCGCGGCAATGATCGGGATCACGGTCCAGCTCGATCCGAACGCGTAGTCGGGCTCAAGAAAATTGATGTAATGGACATTGAAGGCGCCGATCATGCCGGTCATGAACGCCGAGACGAGCAGCATCAGCGCCTTGAGCAAGCTGCTGTTGACGCCCACCACCCGGGTTGCATCCTCCGACTCGTGCATAGCCTTGAGCGCGAGGCCGTAATAGCTTTTTTGAATCAGGTAATACACCCAGACGAAAGCGGCCACCAGGGTCAGAATCATCAAATAGCCGCCAACCTTGCTACCCAAATCGACACCCGGCAGCGTCGGCAGCGCAGGGATCCCGGACAAACCGCCGGCGCCGCCGGTGAGGTCTCGAAACTCGGTCGCCAGGATACGGAAAATCTGCGCATAGGCTAAGATCGACAGCGCAAAATACGGTCCTTTCAGGCGCAAGGCCGGCAGCATCGCCAACGATGCCAACGCAGCCCCGACACCGCCCAGCAGCATCGCCGGCAACACCGGCAGTCCGCACCGAAGCGTCAGCAAGGCCGACACATAAGAGCCGACGCCGAAGAACGCCGCCTGGCCGAAGCTGACCATACCGCCCAGATTGCCGAGCAGCGCCCAGGCCAGCGCAATCCCGCCTATCGTCAGCGACGCTACCAACAGGCTCATCAGGTAGAGGTTGCTGCCAAACAGCAGCGGCACCAGCACATACATCACCAGCGCGAGAATCAGGTACAGGTAAGGTATGGAGCGTGATTTCAGCGGCTTCATCCACGCCTCCGGTTAAGACCGAACAAGCCATTCGGCATGACGAACAGCACCAGCAGGAATAGCAGCATGCCGGTCAGCTCCTGCAATGCAGAGCTATACAAGGTGACGGTCAGGGACTCCACCACGCCCAGCAGGACAGCGCCGACCAGCACACCGGGGATCGAACCGGCGCCGGCCAGTACGGTGATGATGAAAGCCTTGACCGTGAGCGAATTGCCGAGGGCTGGCTGGATCACGCTAGAACTGTAAAGCGCGACCCCGGCGAAGGTCGCAAGTACGCCAGATACCATAAACGAAATCAGCTCGGTCCATTGCGGATTGACGCCCATCAGCCTGGCCGCATCGCGATTGCTCGCCACTGCGCGCACCGCCCGCCCGTACCAGCTCCGGGCCAGCCACCACCAGCCGCCCAGCATCAAGACCAGACTCACGGCAAAGAACACCAGTTCGCTGTTCATGCTGTAGAGAGAACCGAGCACCAGCGGTTGCTGGAACCAGGTGTTGGCGGTCGAATGGATATCCGATTTCCAGATCAGCAAAATCGCGTTGGTCAAGACGATGCCGATACCGTAGGTCAGCAGCAAGGAATTGAGCTCGCGATCCCTCTTGATCTTGCTCACCAGGAAATAGACGATGGCCGATGTGCTGCACACCACCAGCAGCGCCAGCGGAATCGCCAGCACCGGGTTGATTTTCAGCCATGACTCGCTCATGTAGGCAATATAGGCTGCCAGCAGCACCAGCTCGCCGTGCGCCAGGTTGATGATTTTCATGGTGCCGAAGACCAGCGCCAGGCCCAGCGCAATCAGCGCGTACGAGCCGCCGGTCAGCAGGCCGGAAAACAGGGATTGCAGGATTAATTCAGACATATGATTCGCCTCGATGAAACTGCCAATGCATGAAGAAGGAAAGCATGCCTGCGCGGCCGGGAGCCGCGACAGGCTATGGCGTTACCACGGCACGCCGGGATATTTCATCTGTCCGGTGGCGAATTCCTTGGGCCAGACGATAACGATTTTTCCGCCCTGGTGCTGGCCGATATGCTGGATGAAATTCGGGTTATCGCCTTTGGCGTCGAATTGCAAGCGGCCTATCAAGGTTTCGCGGTCGGTCTTGCGCATTTCCTCCGCCAGCCCGCCCTGCTTCAGCGTGCCTTTGTCGGCAGCGCGCGCGATGGCTTCGAACAACGCCATCGCCTGCACGAAACCGTATTCGTTCAAGTAGTCCGGATTTTTGCCATACAGCGTCTTGAAAGTCTGCTCGAATTGCTTGCCCTCGGCGCTATTGAACTCGGCCGGGTAAGGCAATATCTCGGTGCCGGAAACGTTAGGCACCAGATCCGGAAAGTCGGTCGCCATCTTGGCGTTCGCAATTTGCCAGACGCCGACCAAGGCCTTGAGCTTTGGCTTCAACACCTTGGCTGCGCGCAGGATGCCAACGTAATCGTTTTCGTAACCCAGCATGTTGATCGCATCCGGCCTGTCCTGCAGTTTGATCTTGTTGATGATCGGCTTGAAATCGGTGATGGCCGGATCGAAAGGATGCAGGGTGACTTTCACTCCCTTGGCCATCATGATCTTGTTGACGTCGTTGGCAAGTTCGTTGGTCGATTTTTTGGTCGAATAGATGATCGATAACGATTTGATGCCCATATCGGAAAACATGCCGGTCATGGCGCGGACATAGCCGCTGGTATTGTTGATGCGGAAGAATTTCTTGTAGCCTTGGGAAATGAATTCCTCGCTGGTGCCGCCGGAGGTGATGTAGACCAGCCCCGCTTTGTTGGCCGCAGTGGAAGCCGGAGCGACCAGATCGGAGGTGGCGCCGCCGGTAATGCCGACCACGTTTTGCGAGGCCAGTTGTTCGACCGCAGCAATCGCCTTGGCCGGCGCCGATTCATCGTCGATCGTGACCAGCTTGATCTTGTGCTTGGACTGTTGTTTGTTGAACGCCTCGACTGCGGTCAGCATGCCTTCATGCATGCCGCTGCCGCCGCGCGCATTGACGCCGCTAAGCGAGATGACAGAACCGACCTTGATTTCCTCGGCACATGCGGCATTGGCGCCCGCACCAAACGCCAGCGCGATAGCGAACGTTGTTATCTGTATTTTCATTGCTGTCTCCTTATTTTATTTTGGCGAGTCGATCTTTCTATGAAGATCTTGGCGACATCCGCGATATTGCCTGCATTGCCTGGCTAGGCAGCTTTTATCACACCGTCCTTCAACAACACATCCAGCTCGCCCGGCTGGATGCCAAGCTCACTCAGTACCTCGATAGTCTGGGCGCCGAATCCCGGCGGCGCGGCCCGGTAGGATGCCGGCGTGCGCTGCAGTTTCACCGGTGCGCCGGCACCCTGATAGTCGCCGATCTTCACCAGCATCTGCCGATGTATCGTGTGCGGATGCGCCACCACTTCATCGACGCCGAGCACCGGCCCGCACGGCACGCCGCCGCGGATCAGGCGTTCGGCCACCGGCTTGCACTCGTGCTCGGCCAGCAAGCCTTCCAGCGCGGCCTTCAACTCCGAGCGATGATCGCAGCGCGCGCCATTGGTGGCAAAGCGGCTGTCGGTGGCCAGACCGGGCTGCCCCAATTGCTCGCACAGCTTGGCAAACTGGCCATCGTTGCCAACCGCCAGGTAGATCGGCGTGGTCTTGGTGGCATAGGTGTCGTACGGAGCGATGTTCGGATGGGCATTGCCGCTGCGCAGCGGCGTCTTCTCAGACAGGAAATAATTAGCCAGATGCGGGTGCAGCAACGAGACGCCGGAATCGTACAGCGCAGCCTCGACGAACTGGCCCTGGCCGCTGCGTTGCCGCTCCTGCAACGCCAGCAGGATGCCGATCACCGCATTCAGGCCGGTCACCATGTCCACCACCGGCAACCCGACCCGCAACGGCTCGCCGCCGTTTTCGCCATTGACGCTCATGATGCCGGCCATGGCCTGGATCACTGCATCGTAACCGGGCAGCCCGCCCAGCGGGCCATCCGCGCCGAAGCCGGAAATGCGGCAATGGACCAGCCTCGGAAAGCGCTTGGATAAGGTTTCCTGGTAGCCCAGTCCCCATTTCTCCAGAGTGCCGGTCTTGAAATTCTCGACCAGCACATCGGCATCGGCCAGCAACTGCAGCAGCAGTTCGCGCCCGGCCGGCTGGGTCAGGTCGACCACGATGCCGCGCTTGTTGCGGTTGATGCCCAGATAATAGGAAGCGGTGCCATCCTGGAACGGCGGCCCCCAGCCCCTGGTTTCATCCCCTTGCGGCGGCTCGACCTTGATCACGTCGGCGCCATGATCGCCCAGTATCTGGGCGCAAAACGGCCCGCCCAGGACACGGCTCAAATCGATCACCTTCAAGCCTGCCAACGCACCGCCCGCTATCTGTTCCATGTTCACCGATCCGTTCATGTATCAACCCGGCTTAGGCCGGCAACAAAATCATGGCGGCTGCCAGCGGCAGCGCCTGTTCGGCCAGCAAAGCCTGCCATACCGGCTGTTGCCGGGCATCGCTGGCGACTGTCAGTGGATTGACCGGCAACAGGCGATGCTTCAACAGCAGATGGGCAAACGCCAGGCGCCGCGCATCGCTGCCGCTTTGCGCTGCTTCCCAGGCAAAGAAGATCGCGGTGGCAATATGGTAAAGGGCGCTGGCGGCGCGTCGCACGTCGACGTCATCCGGCGCCGCGGCAACCGTTGCCACCAACGCCGCCACGCTATCCAGCGTGCGTGTCAGCAGCTCAGCCGATGGCGCCGGAATACCTGGCGCCTGCAACAGTTTGCGTAAATAAGCGTGCAGGCAGTCGAGCGTGTTGTCGCGCTTGATCGAGCGCAGCACGTCCAGCGCTACGATGTTGCTGGTGCCTTCCCAGATCGATCCCAGATGGGCGTCGCGCACCAGCCGCGGGTCCGACCATTCCTCGATATAGCCGCAACCGCCGCGCACTTCCATGGCGTCGCCGGTGACCTTGCGGGCATCGCGGCATGCGCGGAACTTGATCAGCGGCGTCAGGATGCGCACCAGTTTCTGCGCGTCCTGGTCGCCGCCGTCGGCACGCTCCATGCAGCTGGCGGTTTGCATGAACATGGAACGCGCCTGTTCAGCCGGCAACATCATTTTCAACAATTGCCGCTGCATCAGCGGCATCTCGATCAACTGCTTGCCGAACGCCTTGCGATTGCGAGCGATGAACAAGGCCTCGCCAACCGCACGCCGCATCAGGCCGGCAGCGCGCACGCCATTCGACAGACGCGACATGTTGATCATGTCCGCCATGTGATTAAAACCGCGTCCCAGCTCGCCCACCAGATAGGCGGTAGCGCCTTCCAGCTGGATTTCACCGCTGGCCATCGAGCGGCTGCCCATCTTGTCCTTCAGGCGGATGATGCGGTAGCTGTTGCGGCTGCCGTCAAGCAGGGTTTTCGGCAGCAGGAACAATCCCAGCCCCTTGATCCCGTCCGGCGCACCTTCCGGCCGCGCCAGCACCATCGCCAGGCCGGCGTCCGGATTAGAGCAGAACCATTTGTCGCCGCTCAGCTTCCAGTCGTCGCCGGCGCGATAGGCGCGGGTCGACACTTGAGACACATCAGAACCGGCGCCCTGTTCGGTCATGAACATGGCGCCCTGGTACAGTTCGTCGAAATCGAGTGAGGTGAGCTGCGGCAGGAAGCGCGCCACCAGCTCAGGATTGCCGAATTTGCGCAAGGTACTGGTGAGGGAATCGGTCATGCTGACCGGGCAGCAGAGCCCGAATTCGGCCTGCACGAACAGGAAAGTCAGCGCATATTTCGCCAGCGGCGGGAACGGCGCGGGCCAGTCCAGCACGCCGCCGCGATGAGTCATCGCCGCCAGGCCGAGCTCCGAATAGGCCACCCGCTCAAGTTCGACATACGCCGGGTGCTTATTGATTTTCTGGACATTCTGCCCGGCCCGCGTCCGGTGCTGCAGAGTCGGCGGGTTCTTGTCGGCAGACAGTGCCAGCTCGTCGAGCTGACCGCCGGCTTGGGCTCCGAGCCGGCGCAGGTGCGGCTCAAGATGTTGACGGACGTCTGCCGGCAGATAGATTCGCAGCAGATCCGCCAGCGCCGTATCGGCCACATAAAGATTAGTGCCGCGGCTGTCCGGAATCGCCGGCAATGCAGCTGCTTGGGATGTTTCAGGCATCTCGGTCTCCTCTAGTTATGCTTCATTATTGAAGGACCGACGATTTAAATAAAATACATATTTCGCATTGTTCGATATGGAAAATGTATGATGGAAGCGTTGCCCGGCTTCGAGGATGCCTGTCATGGATTTACGTCAGCTACGCTATTTTGTTGCGGTGGCAGAGGAATTGCATTTTGGGCGTGCCGCCGAAAAATTGCATATTTCCCAACCACCGTTGAGTTTAAGCATTCAACAACTGGAAAAAAATCTGGGCCTGCTGTTGCTGACCCGCACCAACAAGACAGTTGCCCTGACCAGCGCCGGTGCGGTCCTGTATAACGAAGCGCGCACATTGCTGAAACATGCGGCGGATATGGAAGAACTGGCAACCCGCGTCGGCCAGGGCATCGAAGGGCGCCTGAAAGTCGGCTTCGTCGGCGCCATGCTGTTTCGCGGCCTGCCGGAAGCGATCAGCGCATTCCAAACAGACAATCCGCATGTCGATGTCGTCTTGCGCGAAATGAATACGACGGAACAGATCGAGGCGGTACGGCGCGAGCAGATCGATATCGGTTTCATTCACTCCGGGCACTTGCCGGCCGAAATCCAATCCAGGCAGCTGCTGGAAGAACCGTTTGTCTGTTGCTTGCCTGCCAACCATCGCTACAGCAAAAGAAGCAGCATCGATCTGCAGGATTTGGCGGACGAACCGTTCGTGCTGTTTCCGCGTTCGGTGTCGCCGCATTACCACGACCGCATCGTCGCCTTGTGCATCAACGCCGGATTCAGTCCGCACATCAGGCACGAGGTAAGGCACTGGCTGACGATCGTCAGTCTGGTAGGAAAGAACATGGGCATCGCATTGGTGCCGCTCTCGATGCAAAAATCCACTCTTACCCATGTCGTTTATATACCGTTAACCGAGAGCACGATTCGATCCGAATCATTGTGCATCTGGCGCGACAAGGAAATTTCCCCGTCTCTCAAGCAATTTATCGAGGCTGTCGAGTTTCCCGCCGTTGCATTTTGAATTCAGGATTTGCGCATATTCTGAGAGGTGGCTTACAAACTGCGAAACGTCGGTTTCTTCGGTGTCGGCATTATCCGTTTTCGCGGCTTTTCAGCCGTGGGCAACTCGGGAGGCATTGCATCAAGTTCTTCGTCCGTGAGTTCGCGCGTTGGCTCTTCCTCAATTTGGACAGGCTCGTGCGGCACGATCGGCGCACGCGGCAACTCGGGAGGACGAACTGCGATCGCTGTAGAGGCTGACGCCGGCCCTGGAATCAGGGATGACGAATTTGGCGGAGTCGCCACAGATTGCGGCCGTTGCGGCGATGCGAGGGAATGCGGCAACCGGCGTTCAGTCAAAGGCAAGGACGCAGATTTCCCCGTTTGTTTAGCCAGCGCCTGCAGAACCATCTGCAGTTCAGACGCATGGCGTTCCTCATTCTGGGCGGCAAGCCGTTCTTGCTCGGCTTGCGACTGCAACAGTGGCGCGAGGGCCGCTTGCAGCCGCTTTTCAAGTTTAGCCTCAAGCTTGGCCTCAAGCCTGCCCTCGAACTTGGCCTCGATCCATGCGCGCTCCAACCACCAAGCCAGCATTGCACCAGCAGCGGCACCAAGCAAGCCAGCAGAAAAACAGGTCAGAATAAGGGGAAGATTTCCGTTCATGCGCAGTTCCGGTTGAGTTTTTTTCAGCTTCCCACAGTGGGATTAGATGTCGACGCCTTGTCAATTACCCGCAGTGTGTTCCTGATCCCACCGTTCCAGAAGTTCCAGCGGGATGCACTGCACGACTTCTGCAAATCTCTTACCCACCAATTTTTCCGCTTGCCGCAACAGCACCGCAACCGGGCTGCTAGGCTCGGCCTGTTCAAACCACGTTCGCGCTTCTATCATCGCTTGCAATGCGGCGTCACGGCCTTGCGTCCAATCGGCAGGCTGCATGAATTCACCTGGCGACAATGAGAAACAGGGCCGTTCGGCAGAACCGGCCTGCGGGACGTCAGCGGCATCCGCTGCACAGGCCAATACCTTAGGCGCGCGCTCCGATGAGGACTGGACTGCCGGCGACAGTTCCTTCCTGATGAATGCGCCAACCAGCCCTGTCAATGCGCTCAAGTCCGGCGCCAGGCCGCCCAATTTATCTGTGACCCAAGCTTGCAGGCGCACACTCAGTTGAGCTGCCTCGGCCAACGCCCTCGCACTACTGTCGTTGCTGCGATGCAAATCGTTGATTTGCTGCAGTACCGATGCCACTGACAGCGCATCGACCGGTCTTGGAATGGCAAACGCACGTTCCACGTCACGTACCTGCAAACGCATGGCGCTGTTTTTGGTCAAGGTGATTTCACGGATATCGCTCAGCATTCCCTCCGGATCGATCAACGTCGCGAGGGCATTGGCACGTACTGTCAAGTCAAACTCGCCCTCGATGATTGCTTGCGGATGAATCGTATCCGGATATTGCTCCAGCATTGCCAGCAGCAGGGCCAACCCTTCGCGCAATCCCGCCGCTTGCGCGATATGCGTGCGACAGCGCAACAGCAGCACCAGGATATTGATATCGCGGCTACGCAGCAGCACGCGACGGCAGTCGCGCTCGATCTCGCTCCAATTGGGCGCCTCGGCGGCGCCGATGAAATCACCATACTGAGCGTCTCCCTTAGGCGCAGCCTTGGCCATCAGCATCACATATTCGGGGTCGTATTCAAGATTGGGGCCGCACGGCTCGCTTGCGGACAGTGGCGGCATGCCATCAAATGGTGCCAGCATCTGTTCTTTAAGATTCATCATTTTTCTGCCTAATGTTCAGGTTCGGGTGCACATACTGCTCAGGTTCAAAAATCATCCCGGTAACAGCCTCTTCCGTACTGCCGTCTCCCAGCCAGGTAGACCAGCCGAGTCGTTCTTCGGCGCCGATACGAGCGCCGGGCGCTGCTTTCGATTTGACGATTAGCTCAACATCCCACACATACTCAAAACCGACGAAGGCGCGTACCCACTCGACTAATATCGGCAGATCCCGGCCGTTTGGCGTGAATCGTAAATACTGAGACAAGCTCAAGGGGCCAATAACAATACGAAACTTGTGCTGCCGGTCCGGCACCATCTCGCCGGCCAATGCGCCCTCACCCATCACGGCCGCCACCGACGCCACACCCAGGCGGGTATGCTCTTCCGGCGCCACACTGATCCAGTGCAGCATATGTTCACCAATCCGCACCGGCACGCCAAAATAATGCGCGAGCGTTGCCGCTAACCCGTCAGGGTTCCGCGACTCCCTCACCAGATGCGCAGAAGCAGCCATGCGCGCATGGGACGGCAACGGCGAAAAGCCGATATCAACCGGATCATTGCCGGCCAGACGGCCGACGTAGCGAGAAAATCCCTCGTCGTCGGCACGATCAAGTCCGGCGGCAGACTGCGATTGCGCCCATGCCCGGTACTGATGCGTCATCGCCCGATGATGAAAAATATCCAGGAATTTCACCAGCGTCGCATCGTGCCGGTTGTCCAACCGGTCTTTGGCAATTTCGGTAAAGTGGATCGGCAGCGGCCCGTTGGGCCCCAGCATGCCCAGACTGAATAAACTGATATGCGCGCCGGTATGCTTGAGCTCCACATGCGCAATCTCACGCGATGCAAAAGTCAATGTAGGCTGCTGACCAAGACGAAACGGTTCTTCCGAGGGTCGCACGGCCTTGCCGACAGACGGCATGGTAGCGGCATGCCGTGCCGCCAGATAGCGCAGCAGTGTCGTAAAACTGTGTTGCCAGGGATACGCTTGCGCCGCAATCAAGCGATACTGCAGCGCGGTTTCACCGCCGGCAGCAGCACCGTCCTTTCGAACCGGCATATCCATCAAACCACTCCCCGGCCACCCATGCGCACCGGCCAACGCGCCACCATGCCGCGTTGCATCGAATGCAGTTCGGTTTGGGTAAAGACATTGATCGACACGTGCCGGGATAGCCAATGTTCCAGGATCAGGCCGAACAGATAGGGGCTGGTTCCGGAAAAGCCGGTTTCATCCACCGTCATACGGCATGCTACGCCGCGGCCATAGACCAGCGGGCCATTGCCGGGCAGGCGGCGCGTGACGGGCTCGATGTCGGAGCCGATCAGGCTCTGCACTTGCCGCATCTGTGCCGAGTCGCCGCCGACCACGAACGGCCGCAGCAGATCGCGCAACGCCTGGCCACCCTCGCGCCCGGCCATGTTCGCCAGCGGCAGATAATTGAATCCCAGTTGACGGATCAAGCGCCATGCATGCTCGCGTTCCGCGAACGGCGCTTGCGGCGTGCTCGGCGGCCGAATCAGGCCGACACCGGCGACCGGAATCGAATCGGCAACACTCAAGTCGGATACGCCGTTGCGCGGCACCACTCCCGGCAAATCGCGATTGCTGACCAAAGCCTGCACCGACAGATAGCGAATATGCTCGCTATACGGCGCGTCGTTCTGATCGACCAGCGACAGAAAGACCTCGGTGCCGGTATAAGGCGTGCGCGTGCCATACTTGCGCGCGGCGTGTGAAGCCAGCCTGCGTTCGCGCCGCAGCGAAAAATAGCGTCCGAAATTACCTTCGTCCTGGTTCAAGGTCTGGAACATCGGCCGGAACTTCATCGGCGCCGACGTATCCGTCATCTGTCCGTGAATCTCGCCTACCGAAAACACTTCGTAATCCATCGGTCTGGCACGGTCCGGCACCAGATGAAATTCCGACTGCGCAGTATTGATCTCGACCCGATCGGTGCGATGCGGGAATAAATTGATCACCGGCGTGCAATGCAAGGCAAACTGCTTGGCGTCGACATTGCCGACCAGCGCACCGGGTGGCTTCGACAACAACACAATAATCTCGACTTCCCGCGCATCGATGCGCGCCATGCCGGGCGCCAGTTGCGTCAGCGCAAAGAAATAAAAGCGGCTCGGGCAAGCAAAATATTCATGCAACAGATTGTTGCCATGAAACGTGTTCCATGCCAGCGGCAGCAAGCCCTGGTCTGGAGCCAGTCCTTCATGCACCAACGCATCACGCGTGACTACATGCGGCCGCAGCGCATCGCCCGGGATATTGATGAAGGTCGCAACCGCCGCAGTGTGCAGCAACTCAAACAAATGCGAAGCTATTCCCTCATCACCGCACAGATAGATCGGCAAGCGATCCAAGCCCTGCAAGGCGGAGAAATTCATCTCGCCGGTAATCCGCAACTTCAAGCGCAGTGCGCCCTGCACCTGCACATGTGCAGGCAGATGACGATCCAGTCGCGGAATATCCGGCGGCGCAGCCGTCAATTTTGCCTCTGCAATCCCGATCGGCCACAACACCACGTCCTGACTGCTGCGAAACTCGCACGCAGTCTGTTCGCCGTGTGGAATTTTAGCTTTGAATGCAGTCTGCCGCGGTACCCGGAAGCCCTTGCTGAAATCCCCCTCCTGCGCGCTAGGATGCAACTGCGCCACCGCCATCGACGGCGTCGGACAGATGTAATTCGGATATATCACCTCCAGCAGGCGCTGCGTGAAGCGCGGGAACTCGGCGTCGAGCTTGATCTGGGTACGCGCCGACATGAACGAAAATGCTTCGATCAGACGTTCTACATACGGATCGGCCACCTCGGTGCCATGCATGCCGAGACGCTTGGCGATTTTCGGATGCTGCTGGGCAAACTCGCCCGCCATCTCACGCATATAGACAAGTTCACGGTTGTAATAATCAAGTAAGAGTGGATCCATGCTGGTCTTTTAAAAAATTTCAACTGCACGTCTGGCTGACGTACGAATGGCCTGAACGATCACCGCGCCCGCGTAGAAACAATCGACATCCGGTTGGTTTCCAGATCGACTGCGCTCTGCACCATAAACGCCATCGGATACGGATCCATGCGAATCTGGCCGCGAATTTCAAACAGCAACACATTGTAGTGATTGGAACTCCCGTCTTTCATCAATGGCGTCACCTGCAACGAAGCAGGTATCAGACGCGGCTCGAAATCGGCAATGGCGCGGCGAATCAAGCTTTCGATATTGGCCCATTTGCCTTCCGACAGATAACCGCCGGCCAGCGCCGGCAGCCCGAAATTGACGGTGGACGCTGCCGCTTCCGGATGGCGCTTACGATCGATCAAGTCTTCCATATTTCCGGTATTTAACAAATACGCCAGATCACGTTGCACAATCTCGCGCATTTGCTGACGCGACACCGTGTACTCTCCAGGCGCCTCGACATTTCTCAATGGCGCATCGTCGCGCAGCCGGTCAAATAGTGTCGGCAATAAATGGGCGTAGGGCCGCGTCTTGCTTTCACTCTTGGGCTCCGTCGGTAGAACTTTGTGCCGGCTTACTCGTTGCATGACTTTTCTCCGTCGCTATTGCCTCTGTTATCGCTCACCGCCAGTGAATAATGGCTATCCGGGCTGATCGCGTGATGTTCGCGTCGGGTCAATGCGGGTGGCCGCGCGCGACGGCTGGCAGGCAAAATGTCGCCGGCAAAAAAATGCAAGACATCGTCCTGACTGGTTCCTGGCAGACCGAGGAAAACTTCCTCCGTCCCGAAATGGAGCAACACCTGATCCATTTCCAGTCGGCCCGATACAATATCTTCAAGCGTATCGTGCTCTTTCGTTTTAGCGGCAAGCTGCTCCGGCGTCTCGACTGTCGACACCACGACTGCAGCGTGAATTTCTGCCATGCGTTGTGCATGCAGCGAGGCTGGATCGACAATTGTCCGGATATATTCTTTAGCCAGCTGATTCATCACATCGTCAGCTCGCATGGCGCTGCGCTGGCTGCCCGCATGGCCGGGAGCAACCTCGTCAAAGGCATCGGCGGTGATCGGCAAACCGTGTGCCGGCAATTCAAGCGCACGGATGATGTCAAACGGGTCGGCGTTGCCATTCCATTGGGCGCAGCCGTCACTATCGGCCAAATCGACCAGCGCAAAAGGCGGCGTATCGGCATTGTCCGCCGGGGTAGACTGATCTGCGATTGCGCTGGATCGGCATTGCCGATTCAATTCAATTTGACCAACTTGCGCAATCGATGCGGAAACCGTCCCCATGCCAGGCGGGCCCGCTACTTCCAGGCGTAACATGCCAAGCTCGATATGATCACCGACATGCAGCATCACTGCCTGGCCGCAGGCCAACGGCACGTCATTGACAGCGCAAGCCCAAGTCCGGCTCCCGTGTTGCAACCACCACGCCGCGGCTGGCCCCAAAGACTGCCAGCGGACGCTGCATTGAGCATAGACCAAGCAGGAAAATTCGGCCTCTGGCAACACATCACGGAATCTGGCCGCGTCAAGCAAACCATCCTCGATGAACGTGACGGTAGCGTCGCGGGCTGTGTGAACGCCGTATTGTTGAACCACACGCAAACATAAATCGTGCTTCATGCTTTCTCTCATTTCATCTTGCCCGCGCCGGCATTGTCGTCAGTGCTGTCATGACCCATCAATTCCAAGCCGTTCATATCAGGGTCGCAGACTGGTGGTTGCGGCGACAAATCTGCCCTTCAGATCTTGCTGCCAGAATGCCGCTTGCGGCGTTGCATTCATGGCGGAGCGCGTCAGACGCTGCGGCCAATCTGCCCACGGCAGGTAACGCACGCCATCCAGGTCACGCACCGGATCTTCGGCGTCAGATGCTGCGGCCACCGCTTGCGCGTGTCGAGCATCGAATCTCATGCTTGAACGCCCTGCTATCTGCCGCCAGTCAGGACGCATGGTTTGCCACGCATGGTCGATTTGCATCATCAATACCTGTAAATGGTCTATCGGCGGTTGGCCGTCGACAGCCATATTGCATTGCGCCTTATCGGCACGCACTGTGTTCGCCAGCGCTCGGGCGACCGCAAACAGCCAATCGCACGGTTGTTCCGCGTGGCGGGAAAAATACTCCCGGATCCAACGCGGCGCAGCGGTTTGCATCATCACCAGCGGATACTGACGCCCGACCTTATCGGATGACGCCATCCACACACCAATGACATATTGTTTGACGGCAAACGGCAGGCTTCCCGGCGGCAGCACAAAGCACCACGGCAGCTCGGCATGGCCCACCTCGGGTCGCTCCAGCGCCTGCTCCGACTCTGCCTGCGAACGCAACTGCGCAGCAATCCATGCCTGCAGCGCCTCTCCCTGATTGTGCTTGAGCTGATGCCGGATAAAATCGCCCCGGCTTGGCAATTTTCCCCACAATGCCGGCGGACTGAGCAGCCCGTCCTGGAGAAATTGCGGCAACCATAAACTCATGAGCGGCTTCCCGGGCACGAAAATCCCTTGAACAAATCCGAGGTCAGCGGATTAGTCTGGCTGCCGCTATTCAACTCCAGCGCAAGCTTGCGCCCATCGAAATCAAACTTAGCCACCGATTTTCCGTTGGAGGCAGAATCAACCATCTTGGCGCGATCCAGCAAGCGGAACAATGCCCAAGCGCCGCTGGCGGCAATGGTCGATGTATCAGGACGGATGCGCGGAGTTGCCGTCAATTCGGCGGATACGCCGCCACGCGGACCGGGCCAATTGACCGTCATGGCGCGTATCGGGCCATGCGCATAACGCTGTACCTGTCCATCGATATCCATGATCAATTCGGTGATGGTAGGATCAATTTCAGACACTTTCATATCGACCTTCCAAGCCATTTTTTTACCGCCGGGATCTCTGAAGAACGCCTCACGGATTGCCTGCATCCGAAAGAACGCATCGGGATTCGGACCTTGCAGCGCCAGCAATTTGAGCAGCTCTCCAAGTAGCGTAGGACCGTTCGCGACGGCGCCCAGGCCGCCGTTCGGTGTCGCCGCGACGGCAGGCGCCATGCCGGTTGCCAGTGCCTCCGCCGGCGACATCGGATTGGCCATGGCCGAGCTTTTGTAGCGCCATGGCCGCACACTCATGTCGACGAACGGCGCCAATTGCTTCTGGAAAAAATCGTCGGCGGCGCCACCCGCGGCAAACACCCGGGTAAAGTCGTCAATCGAGACATCTTGCGTGCTGACCGCAAACGGATAACGGCCCTCTATGCCGCGCTTGCAGGCATCGCTGACCTGGTACGCCAGCATGTTGTTGATCCGGTCCACCTGCTGTTGCGCCTGTCCGCGCAGAATGGTGGCGGCGCCATCGGCAATTTTTTGGGTGCCGCTATCGGCCAGGGCGGTCAGAATAGACTTGAACGGCGCTGGCAGCTTGTCTCCTTCCAATTTCAATTTCATGCCGGCTTCGATGCTGCCGGGCGGCAGGCTGTTGGCGTTCAATGCAGCGTCCGCCACCACCAGCAAGGTGTAATACTCGTTGAGCAGACCTGCAATATTATCCAGGCCAGGCTTGCCGCCACTGCCTGCTTGCGCGGCTTGCGAGCGGCCGGCGTCGGCTTGCCCTGTGACGATCTCGCGCAGGGCCGCGAAGCGATTATCGACCAACTCCTTTTCTTGCTGTTCCTGCGGACTGATGCCGAGTACATCCCGGCCTTTTTTACTGAGTTGCTCAGTTGCCTTATCCAGAAAATTTTTATCCTCTTCGCTCTTAGCGTCCAATGGCCGCGACAAGGTGGTTTCACGCGCCGCCGCCCGCGCCAGACGGGACAATGGCGAGTCCGGTGCTGCAAAGGCACGCAGCACCGTCAAATCAAAGCTCAGATTACTGCCGGTGACAGTGCGAATATCGTCCAAAAATGCAGACCACTGCTGCGTATACTCTTCCAGATATTGGCGGCGGATATCCTGCGTCACAGCGTCATCCTCAAGCACTGAACTGGCGATGGCTTGAGTTTTTTTTTGAGCGAGGGCCAAATTGCGGTCTTGAGCGTGCCCCATCACCCACGCGTCGTCGATTTGCGCCTTGGCGACAAATTCCGGCAAACGCTTGCTGAACAGATCATGATAGCCGTCATAAGTAAACAAGCCAGGAATACCTCTATCAAGCGGCTGGCCCGATGCCCGGATAAACACCGTTCCGGCTTGCGGACCGACCGCGCGCGTCAACGCAAATTCCTGCGGCGCTTCCTGCGACATGTCGGCCTTGGCCCGTTCATATAAGCGCTGCGTCGATGGATTGCCATCCAAAAATTTGCGTGCGTCCAGAATCAAGGTTTCATTTTGAAGAAACGGCGAATGCACCACACGGCTACCTGAAAACAACTGGTTGACGTGACTGATCATCGACGCCCGGCCGCCAAAAATCGCGGCACTATCGGACGCCGCCCAATCGTTTTGAACCCAGGCCTTGACATCGGCGGCCTTGTACCGCGCCTTGTCGTGCAATTGCAGATAGACCCGCAAGGTGTCGTACGCCGTCTTGGTATCCTGGTTGCGTATCGCAGCCGCGAGCACCTCTTCCATGCGTTGCAGTATCTGCGGCAACAACAAGCTGTCTTGCAGCGAGGCATAGGTATTGTGCGCTGCCTCGGCCACCGGCGCAGCGCTATACAAGCCATAGCCGAATGCGCCCGATGGATCGCCCAGATCCAGACCGCGAAACAGTGGCAGTTCTTGTGCCGCCGTCAGCGTATCGGGTACGGCCAGCATTTTTTCCGGTCCTGAACTGGCAAACAGGCTGCTCACCCGGTGCTTCAGTTTAGCGGCCTTGTCATTGACGGCGCGCAAGTAATCGTGGTTGTTATTAAACGATACGATTACCGCACTGACGAACCACAGGAAGAGCACGATCGCCAGTACATGGCCGATCAGCCGCAACATGCGGAAGCGGAATTCCCAACGCAGATTCGGACGCACCAGATGTGCTTCCGGGATGATGACTTTGGTAAACAGATCGGAGAGAAAGTAGCTGCGGTTGCTTTTAGCTTGCCTCTCCCGCGAATCGGCCGCTGTCTGAATAATCGGCGCAACGCTTTCGATATCGCCTGCGCTGGAGCCTTCAGCTGGATTGACCGCACTGCTTGCCGTCGCAGACTTCTTGCCCATGATGGCCAGGAACAAGCGTTGCGGCAAGGTCAGCGGATTGGCCGGGAGCTTGATTTCGGTTTGTGCAGCACTGGTGAAATACATGCCTCGCAACGCATGATTCAATTCTGTGCTGTCGTAGCGCGAATTCTGGAACAGCGCATCGATAAGTTGCACTAATGGTTGCAGCAAACCCGAAAATTCTTGCGGCAGCGCAAACAAGGCATCACGCGCATCTTCATCGAATTCTTCCAGCAAACGTGCCGCGACGCCGTCTTCCAGACGTTTACCGAGTTTTTGCAATTCGGTCTGCAACTGGCTTTCCAAGGTGATGCTATCGCTTGCCCTGGCAGTCTTCCCAGAGCCGGCATACGGCAAGGTAAAACCCCATACTTGGGCTCGCCCCTCGGCGGTCAGCGACCGGAAGTATTGGTTAAACCCCTCCAGCAAGTCCATCTTGGTGACCATCACATAGACCGGGAAACGAATCCCTAATTCAGTGCGCAGTTCAGCCAGGCGCTCGCGCAATTGCCCGACATAGGCCAAGCGGTCAGAGGCATTCAGCATGATTACGTCACCGATATCGAGCGTCACAATCGCACCGTTAATCGGTGCTCTGGTGCGGTGCTTGCGCAACAACCCAAGAAAATCATGCCATTCTGCCTTGTCCTGTTCCGGCTTGATTTCATGATTGGTGTAACGCCCGGCAGTATCGATCACCACCGCCTCATTGGTGAACCACCAGTCACAATTCGCGGTACCCCCTTGGCCTGCCAGTATCAGTTGCTCTGATGCCGCACTCATCTGTGCCCCAAGTGGAAATTTCAAACCGGAATTCACCAAGGCGCTGGTTTTCCCCGTACCTGGCTTACCGATCACCATATACCAAGGCAAGTCATACAGATAGCGCTTGCCTTCGAGCAGGCGGCGAATACCGCCAACACCAGCACGCATCGATTTCAACTGCGTCAACGAACGCGCAACCACGCCCTGCATGGCTTTGATACCCTGCTGATCGATGGATTTGGATGTATCGCCGTCGGCTTTCTTACGAAACAACGACGCTCGGAAATCTTCACTGTCGCTGGCTCTATCCCACAACCGATAGCCCCAATACAGCGCATACATCAAAACGATTCCGCAGATAGCTGTAACCCGCACCAACACTGATGCTAGCGGTTGTGCTGCAGCGATAGCCAATAACGGCCCGCCATGCCAAATCAACAAGCATAGGGCGGCAATACCCGCCATATGCATCGGCACAAACCGTAACAAGGCGAGCAGGAATACCAGCAACATGACGATAACGGTGACCCGCATCGCCACCGTTTCGAGCGGACGCAGTCCGCCAAAAGCTAACAACGGGCCAACAAACCAGAGCACAACGCCCACCAGCAACATGGCGACCAGCGCCAACGTATAACGAAAAAAAGCGGAAGAGAAAAATTTTGACATAAAGGTATGCTCCGATCAGCGCGGTAAAGTTGCCGCGACTGCCGAGGCGGCAGAGGAAGACGAAAGTGTGGATGGCGTAGCGGCGGGTGCAACAGCAGCGACACCCGTAGCACCGTTGCCTTGTCCGACGATGATTTCAACCCGCCGGTTCTTGGCCCGATCAACCGCCGTAGCGTTAGCGGTTAACGGCTGGCTATCGCCTCGGCCAATAATCTCCAGGCGACCCGGCACTACACCGCTGACTTGCAGAACATCGGCAACCCTGGCTGCACGTTCTTCCGAAAGCGCCTGATTATTCGGGAACTTGCGTGTCTTGATAGGCTGATTGTCGGAATGGCCGATGACCTGTACCGTACCGGATACCTTGGCAATTTCACCTGCCACCTTATTGAGCAACGGCAGTATCTTCGGATTCACCGTCGCTTGCCCCGGGATAAACATATCGTCGCCCTTGAAGATCACAGCGCTATGCTTGGCATCTTCATCGACGGTGACCTGGCCGCTTGCGATTTCATCTCTCAGCAACTGCGCCAGTTTTAACGACGCCGGCGGCGGAACCGGAGGCGGCGTCATTTTACCGATCGCCACGATATTGGCCTCGACCTGATTCTGCTCTGCAACCAATTGATATTTGTACCAGGCAAACACAGCCAATAGCAGCAGCCCGAATACAGCCGTCGTCACCCAAACCGGAACACTGCGCAACAGTTTGAATTTGCCGGCGCCCTCGCCTTGCCAATGCGTCGATAGTTCACGCGAAACGGGTTCGCGGCCTGCCCGAAACAGTGAGTACAAGCGGTGTCGTATCGTTTCCAGCTGCTGACGGCCATTGTCAGCCACGATGTATTGCCCTTTAAATCCTAAACTAAGGATGTAATACAGCAGTTCCAGCAAATCGAGATGCTCTTCCGGCTGCGTTGCCAGACGGCCAACCAGCAAGAACACTTTTTTGCCGCCATCCGTATCGCCGTGAAATGTTTTAGCCAGCATGTCCGACGCCCAGGGACCGACGTCGCCTTTTCCCGCGCCGCCTCCCCATTTGGTGCTGCTGGCCGCTTCATCGAGCGCAGTGCAGATGCAGTAACTGGCAGTGGTCGCGTGTTCGCGCTTGATATCGGCTTTGGTGCACAACGTTTGAAAACTAATCACCTCACGCATCAATAATTGACGGAAAGCCTCCACCTGGACGCCATCTTCGAGCTGCATCTTGCGCATCTTGGCCAGCGTCAGCAACAGCGGCTTGGCTGCTTCGTACAAAGGATTATTGCTGCCTTTGACCTGCGCCAGACGGTTGAGAAAGTCCTCGGTCGTTTCAGTGGCGGCGTGGACGATAACGTCGATTTGCAGGTCATCCGGGACAATATCGTTCGCTGCCGGTTGAGGTGCATCTGCTATCGGCGGCGTCTTTGCCGGAAGCTCAGTTGCTACCGGCAAATTAGCCTCGTCCCCAAGTGGAGGAGGATTTTGTTTATTTGTGTCTAAAGAAGCTGGCATACAAAATATTCTCAAAAGTATTCGAAATAAAATATGACGAAATGAATGCGCTAAGCGGATTTCCTCCGACCTTATGACGTCATCCCAAAGACCGTCCCCCTGCTTCCACTAGCTGTCGCGTCGCCATATGACTGCCGACGTCCACCAGGCAATCTTTACCCGGCTCTGGAAGACGCCGTTCCCGCAGCACGGCAGTCTGCCGCCAACGCCAGTTCACCAGGGATTTCAATGGTTGCTCTGCCGCTATCGTCGGTTGCAGGAGGTGGCTATGTACGCGAGCGGCTAATGCTTGTGGCTCTGGCTGTTGCGGAATGTGGGCGCGGCCGGAAAGATTAGCCCCTGGCGTGGCTGCCGGCGGTGGCGGCGCAGGCATGACCGGCTTGGCGGCGTTGATCAGGGATTCGATCTTGCTGTCCCATTGGGGGAGTGTTGCGGGGGGCAGGGGCAGGATTTTATCCAGGTTGGGGAAACGCAGATCGGGGTTGTGGTAGAGCGCATCGCCTAAAGCACCGTAACGTTCGGAACGGGCGGTGTCGATGAAATTATTGGTAAGAGGGTCATCATGGTGGCGAAAACTGGAGGAAAGATAATTTGCGCACTTTTCGCACCCCATTTTGACGCCTTCATGCAGGACTCTAAGGGCGTGGCCATAGCCTTCATCAAGATTCTTGTCATCCCCGTCAATTGTCACACCAAGTGCATATGCCGCCTTGCCATAACCCTGCGCAAAAGCACATTCGAGCATTTTTAAACCTATTTTGCGATTCCCCCAAAACCCCTCATGA
>NZ_JAGQEG010000025.1 GCF_018305005.1 Collimonas silvisoli | reverse complement strand
GAACATTTAATGTTTTAAGTTATACGCTCCTGACTTACATCAGCAGCGCTGCACTTCCATCAAACGCCCACACTTATCGACTGTTAATTGTTAAAGAACCTTCCACTTCGCGCCACCAAAAACCCGGGTCGCGTCGCTGTCAAATCGTTTTGTTTGTCAGCAGCAGAGAGATGAGATTATGTGGCGTTTCCAGTTTTTCGTCAACTACTTTTTTACCACTCACCGAAAAACTTTTTACTACCCACACCACCATCAGCCCCGCCTCCCCACCTCAAACTCCGCGCCAAATCAGCCCCAACTTCTCTTCAGCTGCTTCGCTTATCTCGCGTCGCTCTCAACGGGAGGCGAACTATAGCAACCCTTTTAAAACCCAGCAAGTACTTTGTTAAATATATTTCGATTTACCTCTTTTTACCCAAATCCCACTGCACGATAGACTCGCCGCTGCTGGTGGTCTTGGGCACTGGCCGGAACGCATGACCATAGATAATTTCAAAGGTGAGCGGTAATTTACCATCCGGCCGGCGCTTGGCTTCCAGCGCCGCCTTGAGACGACTGCCGGCGGTGCGCCCCAATAGACCCCGGCTCCGAGTCGTTAATGGATTGCCGCCCCAGGCGCGTACATCCGCCAGCAACTTATCCACTGTGTCATAGGTCACCGTAATGGTTTCCATATCCATGACCGGCGTCGAGAAACCGGCATTCACCAGCATATCGCCGAAATCATGCATATCGACGAAAGGCAATACGTGCGTGCTGTCATCGATGCCAGCAAACGCATTACGCAATTCTTTGAAGGTGTCAGGACCGAAGCAAGAGAACATCAGCAAGCCATCCACCCGCAATATGCGGCGCCATTCGGCAAACACACGGTCCGGCTGCGGATGCCAGTGCAAGGCCAGGTTGGACCAGACCAGATCTACCGTGTTTGGCGCTAGCGGCAATTGGGCGAAATCACCGCACACCAGAGCGGATGCCAACTCGTCGCTGTTGCCGGTAAACGGCAGCCACTTCTTTAACAGGCGATTGACCGACAGTTGCGCTGTCTGGCGTTGCTCTTTTGCCATGGACAGCATGGGGGCAGACGCGTCCAGGCCGATAATGGCAGCATCGCTAAACCGCTGCCGCAATGTATATATATCCGAACCGGCGCCGCAACCGGCATCCAGCACGCGCTGCGGCGCTAGTTTCACCAGTGCAAGACGCTCGTGCATGCGGCTTGAGATTTCGCGACGCATGAACTCGGATTCGCGTACCAGCGCAGGCATGGAAAACAGCCGGCGCACCCGGCGCAAGTCGATAGGCGCGCTTTGACTAGTTTCAAAAGGAGGGAGTGAGGTAGACATCAAAATCCGGCAGGTGAGATGAAATGCGATAATCGCCAGTAGTTTACACGCTTGATTGCTTGTAGGCTGAGTGCATCGACAACCACCTAGTAAGAACGGGACCCGCCTTTGCTATTTTCCCTGCTACGACGCCACTGGCCGCAACAGCAACTTGCCCGCATCCTGGCGGCCATGCCGTCCTGCTGCGCGCTGTGCGGACAAAGCGGCAAGCGCGTTATTTGCGACGGTTGCAGCAAATGTTATTTTTCCGATCACCCGGCGCGCTGTCAACAATGTGCGAACCTGCTGCCGCAGCTCGATGGTTCCGGCCCAGCGCTATGCGGCAACTGCCTGAAACAACCCAGAGCCTTCGATGCCACCATCGTGGCATGCGACTATACGGCGCCAGCCGACCAACTGATTCTGGCGCTAAAATTCGGCGGGCAACTGGCATTGGCGCCTGTGTTTGCGCAAATGTTGTGTGAGGCAAGGCTGCGCCAGGTAAGCCGCGTTAGCGTTCATCCTGAACTACCGGCCGATTTGGCGGCGTTTTTACCAGATATCCTGACTGTGGTACCGCTCAGCGCCCAGCGCTTGCGACAGCGCGGCTTCAATCAGGCCCTGGAGATAGCCAAACCCTTTGCGCGCATGCTTGGGCTTGGCTTGCAACATGGCCTGCTGCTGCGGCAACGCGACACTCTGCCGCAGTCGCAAGTGCCGGACCTGGAGCAACGGCGTCGCAACCTGCGCCAGGCGTTTGCCGTGCCGCCGGCGGCCGTAGCCCAAATACGCGGTCGCCACATAGGCGTGGTCGACGATGTCATGACTACTGGCGAGACGCTGCATGCGCTGGCGAAAACGCTACGCCGGCATGGCGCCCGCCGCATCACCAATTTCGTGTTCGCAAGGACTCCCTGAGCATCCTTGCGGCCTACCGTCTATATACATAAGGAGAATCACGTTGTTCCACGTCGTACTGGTTGAACCGGAAATTCCGCCGAATACCGGCAACATCATCCGCCTGTGCGCCAATACCGGTGCGCAATTGCACTTGATTGAACCGCTTGGCTTTCCCCTCGATGACAGCAAAATGCGCAGGGCCGGCCTGGACTATCACGACTACGCCACCATGCAGGTGCATGCCAACTGGGACGCCTTCCTCGCCAGCATGCGCGCGGCCGGCAGCTACGACCCCAGCCGCATGTTTGCCATGACTACCCACGGCTCAACGCCGTTTGCCAATCTCAAATTCCAGGCCGGCGACGTATTTGTGTTTGGCTCGGAAACCCGCGGCCTCGATCCGGCGTTGCGTGAATCATTTGCGCCTTCGCAACGTATCCGCCTGCCGATGCGGCCGGACAATCGCAGCTTGAATCTATCTAATACGGTCGCAGTCGTGGTGTATGAAGCCTGGCGCCAGAATGGCTTTAGCGGCGGTGCCTGAACAAGTTTATCTTAGTAAAAGAACAATCAAGCCGCGGTTGTTATAATCCGCCATCTTGCAAATGAGCATTATGCCTCCTAATCTCCGCCTCTTTTTCGCCTGGTTCGCCATTTTCAGCTTCTTGCTGAATGGCGCGATGCAGCCTGTGCAGGCGGCAAATGGTCCGGCGATGGAAATTTGCAGTGCTTACACGACACGCACGGATGCAGAGAGCAAACAAACCCCGCTACACGTCAGGGATCATCGGTCATGCGCACATTGCTGCACTGCCTCCCACAGTCCGGCGCTACCGGCAACGCAGATGCAGAGTTTGTTTTGCGCGCGAGCAGGCGAGACTCACAATATACAAGTCGCATCAACAGTCGCGGCAAACCCGGCTGGCAGTAATTTTCAGGCGCGTGCACCGCCGCTGCCATCCGCTATCTCGCCATTGAACGAAAACACCTCACTATTCGCTGTCGGTATTTCCCCAATTTAAGCAAAGGATCATCATGTCTTTACGTTCCGTTTCCCTGTTTTTCTGCGCTCTCGCCGTCAGCGTTTCCGCCTATGCACACGAGTACCAGCTCGGCAGCCTGCACATCGACCATCCCTACGCACGCGCCACCGTTCCCGGTCAGCCTGCCGGCGGTGCGTTCTTGAGTATCGAGAATAGCGGTAAAGAAGCCGATAAACTGATAGGCGTCAGCGCATTAATCGCAAAAAGCACGGAGATCCACACCATGTCCATGGAGGGCAATGTCATGAAAATGCGCGAAGTCGGCGAGATTGAGCTGCTGCCGGCAAGCAAAGTTGACATGATTCCGGGGCACGGTTATCACATCATGCTGATCGGTCTGACCCAGCCGTTAAAAGCCGGCGACAAATTCCCGCTGACACTGACTTTCCAGAAAGCCGGCAAGATAGAAGTGTCGGTATACGTCACCGATCTGACCGGTAAATCAGCCGACACGGCGCATCAACACTAAAAATAAACGGCGCCTGCATAAAAAAAGCGCGGAATCCGCGCTTTTTTTCGTCTCGCTGTTTGTATGGATCAGGAACCTTGCCGCACCTTGCTCAACAATTTGCTGGTTGAGCGGTCATGCTCGAATGCAATCGCGACAACCTGGCCGCCATACGCCAGCACTGCCTGGCCTTCCGGAATCGCGTCCATCTTATAATCGCCGCCTTTGACGTACACTCCGGGCTGCGCTTCCTGCACCACTTCCAGCGCCGTATCTTCATCAAACTCGACTACCAGGTTGACCGCTTCCAGCGCCGCCAATACGGCCATGCGGTCGGCACACGTATTGATCGGCCGGTCATCGCCCTTACCCAGACGCTTGACCGAAGCATCGGTATTCACCGCCACCACCAGCGATGCGCCTTGTTCACGCGCCTGCGCCAGATAAGTGACGTGGCCGCGATGCAGGATATCGAATACGCCGTTGGTCAACACTACCGGCTGCGGCAGAGCCGCAACACGGGCTTTCAAATCAGCGCGGGTGCAAAGCTTGGTTTCAAATTTAGGCATGGTGAACATAAAAGCCGCAAAAAAAAAGCCGCAAAACGTGCGGCTTGGATTCAATCAATTTGTCGGCAATCGCCGGCAACGCTAAATGCTTAGCGCCGCCCACATCAGATTATCAGACTGCTTGAGCCGGCGTCAAAGCCAGACGGGCGACAACTTCCTTGCGATAGCGGTTCAGTTCTTGCACCGTATCAAAGGTACGTTCAAACAGCAAAGACATATTGTGCAGGATGCGATCGACCACCTTCTTTTCCCAGACGCCGTCGAATTTGATTTGCTCGTCCAGCCAGCGCTCCAGCCACTCTGGATCCGGCAGACGGCTTTGCACCGTGTCGTTCGGGAACAGCGATTGATTCACGTGCAGATTGGTCGGATGCAATGGTTTTTCGGTGCGGCGGGCCGATGCCATCAAGACGCCGATCTTGGCGAATGCGGCAGAAGCGCTATCGCCAACCTCGGACAACGCCTTCTTCATATAGCGCAGATAAGCGCCGCCATGACGCGCTTCGTCCTGGCTGATGATCTTGTAAATTTGCTTGATCACAGGTTCGGTGTGCCAATCGGAGGCACAACGGTACCAGTGGTTGAGACGGATCTCGCCGCAGAAATGCATCATCAGGGTTTCCAGCGGCGGCGCCGGATCGAATTCGAAACGCACCTTGTCCAGCTCAGCTTCGGTAGGCACCAGTTCAGGCCGGAAACGACGCAGATATTCCATCAGCACCAGCGAATGCTTTTGCTCTTCAAAAAACCATACCGACATGAAAGCGCAAAAATCGCTGTCGCCGTGGTTATCACGCAAGAACATCTCGGTTGCAGGCAGCGCCGACCATTCCGTAATCGCATTCATACGAATAGTTTGAGCTTGTTCGTCGGACAATTGGGTGGCGTCGAACTTGTCCCATGGAATATCGGTCTCCATGTTCCAGCGGACTTGTTCAAGCGATTTAAACAGTTCTGGATACAGCATACATACCTTAAGCAAGTGAGTTAACTGCTCGATTTTACCAAGAATTTGTTACAAGGCCGTTTATAAACCGGTTGAGAGTCGAGTTTTTGCCAAAAACCCTGCCTAAATCACAACAAAGTCAAGATATCACTTAGAGTTTTCCGTCCAAGCGCCGGACTTTAATCATCGCACTTATCCGGCGCTAGTCAAGCTGACCGGAAACCCGGGCTTGACTGGCTGACACTTCCGGCTATGGATAAAACCAATGTTGTTATTCTTTTGGAACAACCTTGGCTTTGCTTGAGCGCGCGGCTGTCTTGCCACCGGCGGCAGTGCTGCCTTTCTTCCCGGCAGACTTTGACGCTGTACCAGGCTTTGACGCGGTACCATTATTTGCTTTGCTACGGGGTTTAACTGTTGGCTTAGCCTCGTCGTCCGCCACCGCTTTAGTCGGCATGACCATTTTTTCTGCCGCGACCACGCTATTAACCGCTTGCTTGAACTGATTTTGCAATAAATCCCACCAAGCACCTGAAGTTCCTGCTGAGTTATCCGTCGCGCCGCTTGCGCTTGGCGGATTTTCAGCTTCCGCCGCAGGCTGTGCAGCGGGCGCCGGAGCCGGAGCCGGAGCCGGAGCAACATCGGCCTTTTTTGCCGGATTCATAAATGAAAACGGGAAACCCGCAGGTATCGCCCATGGGCTCGTGCCGGACTCGCTGTCGCTGCCCTCTTGCCGATCCCCTGCCGCTTGCGCACCCACTTGCGTACCCATTTGCGCACCCATTTGATTAACTGCAGCCATTGCCTCCAGCGCGGAAATGGTCGCGCTTTGCACCTCAAGCGCCTGTATCGTGGTGCGCAGCATATTCAAATTAAGATTCAGCCACGACTCTACCGCTTTCAGATCTCTGATCTTCTTATTGATTTCTTCCACCGACAAGGTAGGAACAACCATGCCCGGCACACCCATGCCGCCCCACATTTTCTTGATGAATTCGAGACTATCCTGCATTACGTCGGCTCCTGGAATACTAGAACTGCTCATCACACATCTCCTTCAGAGAAAATCTATAACGGCTATCAACTTGCGCCGGGCGCCGCGGCTGCGGCCCTCAGTGACGCTGCATCTTGCAAGTGCTGGGCACCAGCGTTGCCGCCGGCGCCAGATAACGTTCGGTTTTGAAACCGTAACCGCTGCCTTCATTATCAAACCGGATACCGCCATCGGCAAGCTTTTGCATCACGGCCACGTACAAAGGCTGTATCAGTTGATGATCGCTGGCACGCATGCTGGCTTCATGGAATTTGCTCTTGTATTGCGCTCCTTCCAACGCCCGCGCAACCGCTACCGCGTCCGTGCTTTGGGCTTTCTCGATGGCTGCCGCCAACATGTCGATCATGACATCCATCCGCAAAAACAGATAGTCATCTTTCGGTTGCGGATAACGCTGACGAAAGCTGCGATAAAACGCATCGCTGGCGGCGTTGCCGTCGACGGCATTCGGATGCCACTCAGCGACTGCGCGCACCGAGCCTACGCCTGCATCGCCAATCGCCGCGGGCGCCCCCAGGCTATTTGCATAAAAGGTGTAGAACTTGAGATGCAGACTCGCCTCTTTGGCGGCTTTCACCAGCAAGGTCAGATCGTTGCCCCAGTTGCCGGTAATGACCGTATCGGCGCCGCTGGCGCGGATTTTAGCGATGTAGGGTGCGAAATCCTTGACCTTGCCGATGGGGTGCAACTCGTCCCCGACAATCCTGATATCTGGTCGCGCCACCTGCAGTTGCCGGCGCGCAGCCCTGGCAACCTGCTGCCCGAAACTGTAGTCCTGGCCGATCAGGTAAACGCTTTTTGCCTTGCTGTCACTTTTGATGACATCAACCAGTGCGCGCATCCGCATGTCGGCGTTGGCGTCAAAACGAAAGTGCCAGAAACTGCATTTTTCATTGGTCAATACCGGGTCGACCGCCGAATAGTTCAGGAACAACACGCGATTATCCGGAGTCCGGGCGTTATGCTTGTTGATCGCTTCCACCAGCGCCCCAGCCACCGCGGAGCTGTTACCTTCCAGCACAAACGGAATTTTCTGGTCGGTCAATTGCTTTAGCTGCAATAAGGCATCTTCTACGCCCTGTTTGTTATCAAACACCGTCAGGCTCAAGAGATGCCTACCATCCGGCAAGCGTACGCCGCCACGGGCATTGACCTGCTCCACTGCAAACCGGATATTGCGTTCTACCGCTTCACCCGCATTGGCGAAGGGTCCCGACATGCCTTCGATCATGCCGAGCCGAATCGGCGGCAGCGAACCAGCCGGTGCGGCCGGTGCGGCAAATACCGCTGGCGTCATGGCGCCCATGCCCAGAGTAAGAGTGAAGGCCAGCGCAAGGCTGACGGCGTGATGTATGCGATGCTGCATCGGCGACTATTCTTGTTTGATGTAAAGGCAATATTTTACGTGGTTTATCGCTTACCCCACTCTTGCCGAGCTTAATCTCGGCGGATACGTTTACACTATGCGGATGTCGTCTTCTCCTGCATCCCCCTCAACTCCGAGTTACACCTTTGCCAGCCGCAGCCGCTGGCTGTGGGCATTGCTGCTCACAGTGTTGTTACATTTGCTGCTAATCGGCTGGGGCAGCCGCCAGTTCAATACGCCGACACCAGTCAATCGGCCTGAACGCGTGGTGATGGCCAATCTCACGCCGTTGCCGCCGGTTGAAAAGCCGGTGCTGTTGCCGCAAGCGCCCAAGCCGAAACCCAGCGTCCAGGCGCGCCCCAAAGCGGCGCCGCGGCCAACACCAACACCGCAGGTCGAAGTACCGGATACGCCTATCAGAGAAACCGTCACACCCATTGCCGATGCGGCCCCGGCCGCTCCGACGCCACCTGATGCGGTAGCCAGCACAGCTGAAGCGGCCGGCAAACATTACCAGACCGATCCGCCGCCGTCGGCCGAGCTGAAATACGATGTGGAAGCTTTGCAAAAAGGCCAGAACTATCACGGCAGCGGCAAAATCACCTGGCAATCCAATGGCGGCAGTTACACCATCAACGGCGAAGCCGGCGCCCTGTTCATTACCGTTCTCGACTTCAAGAGCGAAGGCGAAATCAACGGTTTTGGCGTGGCGCCGGTGACCTATTCGCAAAAGCGTTTCCGCAAGCCGGCAACCCAGACGATTTTTCAGCGCGAGCGCAACACTATCGTCTTTTCCTCGTCGCAGAATAATTATCCGCGCAGCGGCGGCGAACAAGACCGCGCCAGCGTGGTCTGGCAACTGGCCAGCATCGGCCGCGGCGACAGCGCGCAATTTTCCCCGGGCGCGGTGATCGATATGTTTGTTGCCGGCCCGCTGGATGCGGAAACCTGGCGCATGCAAGTGGTCGGCCAGGAAAAGATTACGGTTGGCAGCGGCGATCTTGATGCCTGGCATGTGATTCGCATTCCACAAGCCGGCTCGCACGAGCAGCGGCTGGACATCTGGCTGGCGCCGCAACAGGAATGGTATCCGGTCAAACTGCGTTTCACCGAAACTGACGGCGACTACCTGGACATGTCGCTGTCCAAGATGAAGCTACTGGATACGGCATCGGCAAATTGAGCGTCCCGGATCACCGGATCAAGTGTTTTAAAGTATTTTGAACAGCAGCAGCATTTTTTTGGAAAACCATGACATTATCTTTACTCCGCCTATCCATGGCCGCCGCACTTTGCTGCAGCATGCTGACAGCTTCGGCAGCCGGCACCGATCATCCTGCCACCAAATACAAAACAGATCTGCCGCCGTCGGCCGATCTGAACTATGCGATTCAAGCCAAACAAAGCGGCATTACGCTGGGTGGCGAAGGCAGCGTCAAATGGCAGGTGGACGATAAACACTTCAGCGTCAACTCGGAAACCCGCGCCATGCTGTTTGGCAAAATTCTCGAATCCTCCAGCGAAGGTGCAATCGACAGCTACGGCCTGGCGCCGGCGCAATTCATCAACAAGCGTTTTCGCAAGGAAGCCACCACCACGACTTTTCATCGCGACAACGGTACTATCAGTTTTTCCGAGTCCAACGAGAGTTATCGCTTGAAAGGCGGCGAGCAGGATCGCACCAGTATCATCTGGCAGTTGATTTCAGTAGCACGGGCAGCGCCGCACCAATTCAAGCCGGGGTCGGACTGGACATTCTTTGTGGCCGGTATGCGCGATGCGGAAGCTTGGACGTTCAAGGTTATCAATACCGAGAAAATCAAGACACCGATGGGCGAGCTGGACGCCATCCACATTTTCAAAGCGCCGCCGCCGGACGCCAAGGACCAGCAGTTGGATATCTGGCTGGCGCCGTCGCTGGAATGGTATCCGGTGCGCTTGCGGTTTACCGATCCGAACAAGGATTTTGTCGAGCAAACCCTGCAGCAGGTGAGCAATAAAGCCGGCAAATAAGATTGCAAACAAGGCATACAATCTCTTTTCATTACTCGAACAGTAAATCATATGACTACACCAAACGGCGCCGTCGTCTTGTTCAGCGGCGGCCAGGACTCCACTACCTGCCTGGCTTGGGCTTTATCACGCTACGAACGGGTCGAAACGATTGGCTTTGATTACGGCCAGCGGCATGCGATTGAACTGACGGTGCGTCCGGTCTTGCTGCAGAAAATCCGCGCCCAGTTTCCGCAGTGGGCCGATAAGCTGGGCGAAGACCACATGATAGACCTGTCGCTGATTTCGAAAATATCGTCGACCGCGATGACCGAAGACGTTGAAATCGTGATGCAGGAAAACGGCTTGCCGAACACCTTTGTGCCAGGACGTAACCTGCTGTTCATGACGGTAGCGGCCACGGTCGCCCATCGGCGCGGCTTGAATGTGCTGGTGGGCGGGATGTGCGAAACCGATTTTTCCGGCTATCCGGATTGCCGCGACGACACGATGAAAGCCTTGCAGGTCGCGCTGAACCTGGGCATGGCAACCCAGCTCAAACTGGAAACGCCGCTGATGTGGATAGACAAGTCCGAGACCTGGAAACTGGCGCAAGATCTGGGCGGCGACGCCTTGGTCGACCTGATCCGGACCGATACCCATACCTGCTATCTGGGTCAACGCGGCGCACTGCACGACTGGGGTTATGGCTGCGGCACTTGTCCAGCCTGTGCCTTGCGCGCGCGCGGGTATCAGCAATTCAAGCAAGCTGCTGGCGCCTGATCAAAGCTTAATCGCATTCTAAAAGCGGCATGCAAATCGCACGTGTAAATAGAAACGGCCGGTAGAGATTCATCTACCGGCCGTTTTTTTGTGATCGATTAAGCTGCGATCGATCGCGACAACTCCGCTTTGAGTTCCGGCGCGGGGTGGTTGAACTGATTGAGCAACTGCGTTTCCTTGGTGCGTGCTGCAAGCAGATGCCGCTCCTTGACATGGCCATAACCGCGAATTTCTTCAGGGATGCTGGCAATTGCCACGGCAGCCGCCAGATTATCGGCAGTCAGTCGCGGTAACAAGGATGCAATGATTTCCTTGTAGTGCACGATCAAGCCACGCTCTTCCTTGCGTTCCGCGGTATAGCCGAAAATATCCAAGGCGCTGCCGCGCAGGAATTTCATTTTCGCCAACACGCCAAAAGCACGCATCATCCACGGACCGAATTCCTGCTTGATCAGATGGCCGTGCGCGTCGTGCTTGGCTAGCAGCGGCGGCGCCAGATGGAATTTGAGTTTGTAGCCGCCTTCGAACATGCCCGCGATCTTGGCCTTGAAAGCGCCGTCGGTATATAAGCGCGCGACTTCGTACTCGTCCTTGTAGGCCATCAGTTTGAACAGATAGGTGGCAACTGCCATGCTCAGGCGTTGTGCTGCTCGCCCGGTTTCTGCATGAGGCAATTTGGCTTCTGTTGCCTGTACCTGTTCGACAAAGGCGCGATATTGCTCGGCATATGCCGCATCCTGATAAGACGTCAGGGCCGCGACCCGGCGCTTGATCAACTCATCCAGATTGGGGGCGCGCTTGAATTCGATTACCTGCGCCGGCGTATCGCTGAGACGCGTGCGTTGTTCCAATCCTGCCAAATCGCAGGCTGCGGTCCGGCCCCAGACAAAAGCCTGCTTGTTGAAGGCGACCTGCAAGGCGTTCAATTCTATCGCCCGCATCAGCGACGCCTCTTGCAACGGCACCCAGCCCTTTTGCCATGCATAGCCGAGCATGAACATATTGGTCGCGATAGCGTCGCCCATCAAGGCGGTAGCGATACGGCTGGCATCGATGAATTCCACCCGGTCGCTGCCGCAAGCCGTGCGTATATCCTGTTCGGCTGCTGCATCGGGGAACTGCCAGTCCGGATTTTTCACAAACGCGGCGGTAGGCGTGCGGGTTGAGTTGATCGCGGCGTAAGTCCGCCCCTCGCCCATGCGCGACAAGGCATCGCGGTTGGCGCTGACGATCGCGTCGCAGCCGATCACCAGATCGGCGTCGCCGGTGCCGACGCGGGTCGAATAGATATCGTCGGGATGATCGGCCAGCCGCACGTGCGACATCACCGGCCCGCCCTTTTGCGCCAGGCCGCTCATGTCCAGCACCGAGCAACCTTTGCCTTCGACGTGGGCCGCCATCGCCAGGATCTGACCGATAGTCACCACGCCGGTGCCGCCGATACCGGTCACCAGGATGCCGAAAGGTTTTACCGTGTCTGGCAAGACCGGCGACGGCAGACTGGTCACCGGAGCGGCGGCGGTAGCGGGTGTCGCCGCCACTTTCGCCGGCTTCTTCAGGTTGCCGCCTTCGACCGTGACGAAACTCGGGCAAAAACCGGTCACGCAAGAAAAGTCCTTGTTGCACGAGGACTGGTTGATCTGGCGTTTGCGGCCGAATTCGGTTTCCAGCGGTTCTACCGACAGACAATTCGATTGCACGCTGCAATCGCCGCAACCTTCGCACACCGCTTCGTTAATCACGGCGCGTTTGGCTGGATCCGGATATTCATTGCGTTTCCGGCGGCGACGTTTTTCGGAAGCACAGGTCTGATCGTAAATCATCGCGGAAGTACCGCTGATCTCGCGCAGTTCGCGCTGCACGGCGTCAAGCTCGCTGCGATGACGGATCGTCACGCCAGGAGCCCAGTTGGTGCCGGCGGCATATTTGTCCGGCTCGTCAGTGACCACGATAATCGGCGTCACGCCTTCAGCCGCGATCTGGCGTGAAATCATGGCGGGATCAAGCGGGCCGTCGAAAGCCTGGCCACCGGTCATGGCGACCGCATCGTTGAACAGGATCTTGTAGGTGATGTTCACTTTGGCCGCGACTGAAGCGCGAATCGCCAGCAGGCCGGAATGGAAATAAGTACCGTCGCCCAGATTGGCAAACACGTGCTTTTCCGAAGTGAATGGCGCCTGGCCGACCCAGGTCACGCCTTCGCCGCCCATATGGGTGAACGTCGACGATTCCCGATCCATCCACAGCACCATGTAATGGCAGCCGATGCCGGCCAGACCACGGCTGCCGTCCGGCAGCTTGGTCGAGGTATTGTGCGGACAGCCGGAGCAGAAATGGGGAACGCGATCTTTGTTTGGATCGGGCTTGCTGCTGATATTCAACAGCGCTTCCTTGGCTTCCAGATAGGCGACGCGTTGCTGCACTCGCTCTGCCACCGGATGGCCGGCAAAGTATTTCGAAACGCGGGTCGCGATCGCTCTGGCGATTTGCGCCGGATTCAACTCATAGGTAGCCGGCAGCAGCCAGTCGCCATGGCCTTCGCCGCTGCGGTTGCTCCATTCACCGGTGTCGTCGAATTTGCCGACCACGCGTGGCCGCACGTCATCGCGCCAGTTGTACAGCTCTTCCTTGACCTGGTATTCCAGGATCTGGCGCTTCTCTTCGACCACCAGGATTTCTTCCAGGCCTTGGGCAAACTCGCGCACGCCTTCCGCTTCCAGCGGCCAGGTCATGCCGATCTTGTACAGGCGGATGCCGATATCGCGCGCCACATTTTCGTCGATGCCCAGATCGGCCAAGGCCTGACGGGTATCCAGATACGATTTGCCGGCGGTGATGATGCCGATCTTGGCGCGCGGGCTGTCCCAGATGATCTGATTCAGCTTGTTCACGCGCGCATACGCAAGCGCCGCGTACCATTTGTAATTGTTCATCCGCGCCTCTTGCCCCAGCACGGTATCGGGCAAGCGGATGTTCAAGCCATCCGGCGGCAGTTCGAAATCGGTCGGCAACACGATCTTGACGCGATCCGGATCGAGATCGACCGAGGCGCCGGACTCGACCAGGTCGGTGACGCATTTCATCGAAACCCAGAGACCGGTGTACCGGCTCATGGCCCAGCCGTGCATGCCGTAGTCGAGATATTCCTGCACCGAGGACGGATACAGCACCGGGATGCCGCATGCTTTCAGGATATGTTCGCTTTGATGGGCGGTAGTCGAAGATTTTGCCGCATGATCGTCGCCGGCCAGCACCAGCACTCCGCCATGCTGGGAAGTGCCGGCCATGTTGGCGTGCTTGAAGACGTCGCCGCAGCGGTCAACACCGGGGCCTTTGCCGTACCACAGGCCGAATACGCCATCGTATTGAGCGCCAGGAAACAGGTTCACTTGCTGCGTACCCCAGACGCTGGTCGCGGCCAGATCTTCGTTCATGCCGGGGTGAAACTTGACGTGATGCGCGTCCAGATATTTTTTTGCCTTGGCAGCGGTCATATCGACACTGCCAAGCGGCGAACCGCGATAGCCGGTAACAAACCCGGCGGTATTCAAGCCTGCCAGGACATCGCGTTGCCGTTGCAGCATCGGCAAGCGAATAATCGCCTGTGTGCCCGTCATGAAAGCACGGCCACGCTCCAGGGTAAATTTGTCATCTAGGGAAATGCCATCAGCTTCAGACGCTTGCGCCGATTGTGTGGGCAACAAGGCTTGCGCCGATTTGAGTGGTGCGTTCATTCAGTCTCCGTGCCAAAAATTATGTTTTTGATTGCACTGCGTGGAGGTTATCCTACGCGGTAAAACGTCTTCGCCTTTTGGGCAAATCGTCCTGTTTTTTCCTATCTGCTGCGGCGCCCAGACTATCACAAGCGGTGGTGCGACTCAATGCACGCCGCAGCAATCGGCCTCGGTGTAGCAGGCGTAACAACTGTAACAACTGGTAAATCGGATAGGAATGGGAATCAACTAGGCGTGTAATGACAACTTGTCTGATGTGGCTGAATACCTCCCCTGGACCAGCCATGTCGGGCATTCCTCCCTCTAGTGTTCCCATTATCACTAGTTTGCGGATTCTGCTCTCCACAGCAGAATCCGCTTTTTTATTTCAGCGGCAAGTTTGTTTCGCCAGGCAACAGCGTGTTCGCCGGCAACGGTTCAAGCACCTTCAGCCGCTCATACATCGGCGCGAAATCCGGCGCCGTGTCATTGAACAACTGCTGGAAATCGTCGATTACGAAATAAGTCTCCTGGTAGGAGTCGATCTTGTACAAGGTCCGCATCACGCGCTCGACATCGAACGGCAGCCGCAACGACGCTGGACTGGTCAGGCAATGTTCGATTTCACCGCCAGAGGACAAGATCCCGGCGCCATACACGCGCAAACCTTCGGGGCTCTGGATCAGGCCGAATTCGACGGTGTACCAGTACAAGCGCGCCAGCATGGCCAAGCCGTCCAGTTTCATCGCCTTCAAGGCGCCCTTGCCGTATTCTTGCAAATGATCGGCAAAAATCGGATTGAACAGCAGCGGGACATGACCGAAAAAATCATGGAACACGTCAGGCTCGACAATGTAGTCGAACTCTTCCGGATCGCGCAGCCAGACGGTGACCGGGAAGCGGCGGCTGGCCAGATGCTCGAAGAAAATCTGGTCCGGCACCAGGCCAGGCACCGCCACCAGGGTCCAGCCCGTAGCCTTGGACAGCAAGGCTGAACTATCTTCGAAGCGAGGTATGCCGTCGCCGATGTTCAGCTGCTCCAGGCTTTCGATGAACACATCGCAAGCCCGTCCCGGGATCAGCTTGGCTTGCCGTTGATACAGCCGACGCCACAGGGCGTGCTGCTCCGGCGTGTAAGCATCCCAGTCTTGCTTGACCACGTATTGCGCGTCGATCTTGCTGTAATCGCCACGCAATGCAGCGCCGTCCGATTTCTCGGCAACGGTGGCAAAAAAATCGTCAGTATTGACGCTGACATTCGCTACTTTTGCATCCATTTTCGCTTCCCTAAACTAAACGCGTTTGCTGCTTTCGTGCCTACAGTATAGATCTGAGTTGGCGGCAGTTAATTGCAAAATTCGCCCAGCACAGAAAAATTTACGCAATAATCTTATAAAAACTATTCTCTTTGGGGTCATTTATGCCAACGATTGCAATGGATGCAACAGATCGTAAAATTCTGGCGATCTTGCAGGAAGATGGCCGCCTGAGTAACCAGGAAGTGGCGGAAAGGGTCAATCTGTCGCCATCGCCATGCCTGCGCCGCATCAAGCAACTGGAGCAGGCGGGCGTGATACGGCAATACGTGGCGCTGCTGGAACCGGACAAAATCGGTCTTGGCTTGCTGGCGTACATCAACGTCCGTCTGGAGAAACACAGCGACCCGCAGTACCTGAGCGGCACCAAAGCGGCAGCACAACACCAGGCCATGTCGCCGCGCGCCTCCTTTTCGGCGGCGGTCGAACAATGGCCGGAGGTGGTCGCCTGTTATGCGATGACGGGCGAAATGGATTTTCTGCTACGAGTGCATGTGGAAGACATGGCGCACTTTTCGCGCTTCATGATGGAGACCTTGCTGCGCCATCCGGCGGTGCTGGATGTCAAATCGAGTTTTGCCCTGCAACGGATTAAGGATACGACGGCGCTGCCCTTGCTGTAAGCGCCAGCTTGGCCGCCGCTGCCGCCGCTCCTTTTAATCGCGTTTGATGCCCGGCAGGCTGCTCAGCCATTTCAGCGCGGCGCGCAGATTCGCCTTGACGGTGTAGTCGAGCGTCGCCACCTGTTCCTGGACGGCTTCTTGCAGCATGCTGGCCGGATTGGCGGGCGGCAGTTTCAGATAGGCGTCGGCTTCGCCATAATCGCGGTGGATGGCCATGCCGGCTTTCTTGGCGATGTGCATCATCACCTTGTTCGAGGACAGGCAATGCATGTACAAGGTATCGATATCGACATTGCGGCATCGTATGGCGGCGCGCTCGAACAAACGACTGCCGACGCCCATGCCGCGCGCCGAGGCGGCGACCGAGACGCCGAATTCGGCGACCCGCTCCTTGGTGGTGGAAGCGCTCACCGACGGCAGCGCTTCGCGCGGCGCAAACGCCAGATGACCGACACCGAGCAAGCGCAATTTACGATCGTAGACACCAAACACCGTATCGCGCGAAAAATCGATATTTTCGACGTAGCGGCTCAGCAGATCGTCCGACAATACCGAACCGAAGCGCAACAGGCGATCACCGCTATCCAGCGCCAGGAAATGGCGCAGCAACCGCTTGCGGGCGCGGCGCGACAACTCCTTGACGAAAATGGTCGGCCGCGACGCCTTGGTTTTGTCCGAGCCGGCGCCGCCGGTTTTCCCCGGCGCCTGGCTTGCGGAACCTGCCCTGGCATCTGTAGTCGTCATCCTAGCTCTCCGATTGGATAAGCTTACCTCGGATCAAGGCCGTTGTGCTTGCACCACTTGCTCGACCATTTCGACCCGAGCCGCATAGATGGCTTCAGGTATCCGTTGCGGTTGTTGCTGGAACATGCCGGCGATCACGCCGGCGTTGACCGAGCGCGCCGCTTTCAACGCGGCTTGCAGATAAGCGAGTTGCGGAAAGGGGCGTCCGGCGTACCCGGTCCTGCCGCGATAATCGCATTCGGTGGCGCGCAGCATATCGATAAAACGATGCGGTTTGCGAAACGCATCGCAACGTCCCAGCAAGTTCACGATGGTGTTTGCGCGCAGCTCGAATGCGCGCCCGACATTGCCGTGTTCACGCGCTGTCATGAGGGCCAGGTCACGTGCCTCGCCCGGCACTTTGAGGCGCTGGCAAACCCGCTCCACCAGCTCCACGCCCAACCCTTCGTGACCGTGATGACTGGGCCAGCCGGCGGCCGGTGTCGCGCCTTTGCCGAGATCGTGCACGAGTGCGGCGAAGCGCACCGGCAGTGCATAATCTTCGTGTGCGGCGGTATCCACCACCATCATCACGTGCACGCCGGTATCGATTTCCGGATGATATTTTTCCGGCTGCGGGATGCCCCACAAGACATCCAGTTCCGGCAGGATGCGCGCCAGCGCACCGCAGGCGCGCAAGACCTCGAACATGCGCGACGGCTGCTTTTCCATCAAGCCGCGCGCCAGCTCTTGCCATACCCGCTCCGCCACCAGCGCATCGACTTCGCCGGCGGCGACCATGCGCTGCATCAGCGCATTGGTCTGCGGCGCTACCGTGAAGTCGGTAAAGCGCGCGGCAAACCTGGCAACGCGCAAGATACGCACCGGGTCTTCGGCGAAAGCATCGGATACATGGCGGAATACCCGGTCCTGCAAATCCTGCTGGCCGTTGAACGGATCGGCCAGAGTGCCGTCGGCGGCGCGCGCGATGGCGTTGATGGTCAAATCGCGGCGCACCAGATCTTGCTCCAGCGTGACATCGGGATCGGTATGGAACACAAAACCCTTATAGCCGGGCGCAGTCTTGCGCTCGGTGCGCGCCAGCGCATATTCTTCATGCGTGCGCGGATGCAGAAACACCGGGAAATCCTTGCCGACCGGCCGAAACCCCTTAGCCAGCATATCTTCCGGCGTAGCGCCGACCACCACGTAATCACGATCTTTTACCGGCAAACCAAGCAACTCGTCGCGTACTGCGCCGCCCACCGCAAAAACTTTCATGGTTATGATGGCACCTGGTTAATCTGAAAATATAAATCTGGCAATGCTAATCTGGCAATATCTCGGTTTCCGCCAGCGCCTCGCGCATCCAGCGGGCCACGGCGGGATGCGCCTGCACCCGCTCGGCGTAGGCTTGCAAGGCCGGCGCCAGCGATACGCCGTAACTGTGGAAACGCATTACCACCGGGGCAAAATAAGCGTCGGCAATCGAGAATGCGCCAAACAGGAATTGATGATGGCCGAAATCGGATAAGCAGGTTTCCCAGATTTCAATCACGCGGGCGATGTCGGCCTGGGAACCTGGAGTGCGGCCCTGCCCGGGCTTATGCGCGCGGATGTCCATCGGCATGTCTGAGCGCAGAGCGGCGAAACCGGAATGCATTTCGGCGCAGATTGAACGGGCGGTGGCGCGCGCCAGAGAATCTTGCGGCCACATGCCCAGGTCGGGAAACTGTTCCGCCAGGTATTCGCAAATTGCCAGGGAATCCCAGATCGGGGTGTCGCCCACCATCAGAATCGGCACCCGGCCGCTGGCGCAATAGCGCCCTATCTGGTTCGCTGTGTCGGCTTGCCGCAGCAGGATCTTGTGCTCTTTGAACGGAATTCCGAACGCGGTCATCGCCACCCACGGCCGCATCGACCATGAAGAATAATTCTTGTTGGCGATAACCAGTATCAAGCCATCTGCTCCGGCTTTTTGCAAAGCGGCGGAAAGGCTGGGATCAAGCTCTGTGGTTTGCATGTGTTTTACCTATTCGATTCCGGATTTCGACATTCTGTGCAATACGCATGAGCGAGGGGAAAACAATATCAAGGCAGGGCCGATTCGACAAATCCCTTGGGCGCGACAGTACCCAGCCGTGCTTTCAAGGATTGCGGTTTGCCTTCGAATAAGGCCGCGTAATAAGTCGCATTGGACAGCACATTCTTTACGTAGCCACGGGTTTCATTGAACGGGATCGTTTCCGCAAAAACCGCGCCTTCGACCGTACCGGGCAAAGTTGACCGCCATGCCCGCGGCCGCCCCGGGCCGGCATTGTAGGCGGCAGACGCCAGCGCTTGCGAGCCGTCCAGATCGGCCAGCACCATGCTCAGATAATTCGTCCCTAGCAGGATATTGGTATTCACGTCGGAAATCTGGTCATTGGTAAAATCGCTCAAGCCGATTTTCTTTGCCACATAACGCGCCGTCGCCGGCATCACCTGCATCAGGCCGCTGGCGCCGACATTCGAGCGCGCGCTTCTGACAAAGCGCGATTCTTGCCGGATCAAGCCATACACCCATGCCATGTCGAGCCCCAGGTTTTGTGTATTTGTCGCCATGATATCGCGATGGGGCGATGGGAAGCGCTGGTTGAAATCGACTTCGACCTTGGTGCGGTCAGAAGTGTTCACCATGCGATCCAGGACATTGTTTTGACGGGCGAACTCGGCCGCCGTCAGCAATTGACGGTCAGTCATCTTGCGCAATTCCCAGTTCCATTCACGCACGCCTTCAAAGCGCAGATTCATGTCAAAAAAACGCAGCGCACGACGGAAGCCTTGGTTATTTGTCATCGGCGCCATTTCGGCCGGACTGAATTCCTGGGTGGAGGAAACGGCAATAATTTTCTGGCCCAGTTCTTCCAGCGCCAGCTGGCCGTAGAAATTGGTTTGGTCGGCAATCGACTGGAATTGCTGCTGTGCCTGATCAAGCTTGCCGTCGGCTTGATCGGCCCGGGCCAGCCAGTAAATCCAGGCCGGATCGCTACCGTTACGTAAAGCTGCCGGCATCGCCTCGATACCGCTACGGACCAGCTTCCAGTCGCCGCCGCGCAAGGCGGACCGGACGCGCCATTGATAAGCGTCCATCGACAACGGGACATTGCCCTTTACCTGCCGCCAATAATCGATGGCCTGCGGCTCCAGTTTGAGCGCGGACTGCAGCGCTATCTGCGCCCACGCCTGCGAGCGTTCGGATGAAGTCAGCTGATCGGAAGCGGCGTTCAGCGCTGCGGCTGCCCGGCCGCTGTCGTTCTTGGCAACCCGTCCTAAGGCGATAATGAATAATTCGTGGCCGCTGCGCGTGGCTCCAGGGCCGCGCGCAACCACCAGCGCCGACTTGTCGATAGCCTGCGCCACTTGCGCGTCGTCAGCGTCGATATACGGCGTCATGCGACGTGCAACGACGCCATACCCGGCCTCTACCGCCTGCCGGATCTGGAACCAGACATCGGCCGCGGAAAACTGGTCGCTTTGCGCCAGCGTGCCGATCAAGCCGGTACAGCCCTGACCGTATTCCTTCGGCGTAGTCAGCAAGGTGCGCGCCTCTGCGGCGACATTCGTGCCTTTCAACGCCGCCGAGGTCAGCGCGTAGCATTTCAACTGAGTATCGTCGTCGAGTACGAATTTCGGATATTGTTCATCGAAAGTGGTCCAGTCGCCGGCCTTACCCAACTCCAGCAGCCAGTCGTTGCGCAAGCGGTCGGCAATCGCGCTGCCGTCGTAGCGCGCCAGGTAGTCACGAATCTGTGATTGCGGAGCAAGCAGATCTTTGATCAACGGTTTTAAGCGGTAATAATCGACATAGGAAGGAATGTCATAATCACTTAACGTCGAAGCCAGCAGCTCCGCCTTATCGGCATTGTTCGCACGGGCGGCGTCGCGCAGGGCCAGGAAGGCGTCGTCCTGACTGGCATAACTGGCAGCAGAGGCGTTATTTGCGGAGCGTTTTTGGGCATAAGCTGCGCTTGCCATCACGGCGGAGGAAGCCATGGCGACAGCGATGACAGCAAGCCATTTTTTTTTGAACATATTACTAGCCAACCTTAATTTTTACGGATGCGAATGATGACGTCTAGCATAGCATGTGATGCCAGCGATGCAACGCCCGGCGCGGACAAAACGCTGCTGCGGCGTGCCTTGCTGGCAACCCGGCGGTCGATCAGCCCGGCCTGCCGCCAGGATTGGGATGCGGAGCTTGGGCGGCGGGTCATCGCCTGGGCCGCGCTTTGGGCAGAAACGCATCCGGATGGCGTGCTGGGCGTATATTGGCCGATCCGCGGTGAACCGGATCTGCGCCCAGCCTATGCTGAACTGGCGGCGCGCGGCATGCAACTGGCGTTGCCGGTAGTGGTGGACAACCACAGCCCACTGCGGTTTGTCAGCTGGCGTCCGGGCGAAGCCATGGCCAAGGACGGATTCGGCGTAGCCATACCCGCCAGCGACGTGGCAACCGCACCGCAGGCCCTATTGATTCCCTGCGTAGGCTTCAACCGGCACAAGATACGGCTGGGCTACGGTGGCGGATTTTATGACCGGACGCTGGCGCCGCTGCCGCGCCCGCAGGCAATCGGCATTGCCTATTCTTGCGCACTGGTGGAATTTGACGGCGCAGCGCACGATATCGCGCTGGACGCCGTCATCACTGAAGCCGCAAATTTATAGTTTGCTTATTGATGGCTTGATTTAAAGCTTGAGGCGCTGCCAGATAGCGATAGTCGCCGCCGATTGATTCAGCGTGTAAAAATGCAAACCGGGCGCACCGCCTGCCAGCAAGCGTTCGCAAAGCTGGGTCACCACGTCCAGGCCGAAAGCCCGGATCGAATCCGTGTCGTCGCCGTAGCTGGCGAGCTTGAGGCGGATCCAGCGCGGAATCTCGGTGCCGCACATGTCCGAAAAACGCATCAGCTGCGAGTAATTGGTGATCGGCATGATGCCGGCAATCACCGGGATCGTCGCACCCAGTTTTTGCGCTTCATCGACAAAGCGGAAATAAGCGTCGGCATTGTAGAAATACTGCGTAATGGCGCCGCTGGCGCCCGCCTTTACCTTGTTGACGTAACGCTGCACGTCGTCTTGCGGCGACTTCGCTTGCGGATGCATTTCGGGATAGGCCGCGACTTCGATATGAAACCAGTCGCCAGTTTCAGCGCGGATGAATTCCACCAGCTCGTTGGCGTAACGGAATTCGCCGGAAGAAATATCCATCGCCCCGTAACCGCTAGGCAAATCGCCGCGCAGCGCCACCAGGCGCTTGATGCCGTGATCCTTGTATTGCGTCAGGATGGCCCGCAGCGCTTCGCGCGAACTGCCCAGGCAAGACAGATGCGGCGCCGCCTCGTGGCCTTCGCTACGGATGTCGAGTACGGTGTCCAGCGTGCCCTTCTGGGTCGATCCGCCGGCGCCGAAGGTGACCGAAAAATAGCGTGGATGCAGCTCAGCCAGCTTGGCGCGCGTCACCCGTAATTTTTCCGCCCCTTCAGGTGTCTTCGGCGGGAAGAACTCAATGCTGAAATTCTTTTGTGCGTTTTTCTGTACCATCTAATTCTTCTTCAATAGCAAAGTGGAAAGCGCCCACGAAACGATGCTGTACAAGATAGCGCCGCCAACCGCCGACCAGAAGCTGGCCACGTAAAATCCACTCACCAGGTGCGACACCAGCCAGAACATCAAGCCGTTGATGATGAAGATGAACAGGCCCAGCGTCAGCAACGTCGCCGGCAAGGTCAGCAATAGCAGGATCGGGCGGATCAGGGTGTTGACGAAACCCAGCACCAGTGCCGCGATCAACGCCGCACCGAAGCTGGCGAACTGCACCGAGTGCATCAAATACGGCACCGCCAGCAAGGCCAGAGTATTAATCAGCCAGGTAATCAGTAAGCGCATCGTGTGTTCCTCTTGGTATGACAAGGTTTGCGCATCGGCAGATTTGCCTGCCGATGCGCAGCCTGGCGTTAGTAGCGGTAGTGTTCCGGTTTGTAAGGGCCGGTTTGCTTGACGCCGATATAGGCGGCTTGCTCTTCGGTCAATACAGACAGCTGCGCATTCAGTTTTTTCAACTGCAGGCGCGCGACTTTTTCGTCCAGGTGTTTTGGCAAGGTGTACACGCCGACCGGATAGGCCTTGGTGTTCACGAACAATTCGATCTGAGCGATGGTCTGGTTGGCGAACGAGGAGCTCATCACATACGACGGATGGCCGGTACCGCAACCAAGGTTCACCAGGCGGCCTTCTGCCAGCAGGATGATGCGCTTGCCATCCGGGAAAATGATGTGGTCGACTTGCGGCTTGATGTTTTCCCAAGTGTATTGCTTCAACGCGGCGACTTCGATTTCGTTGTCGAAGTGACCGATGTTGCAAACGATCGCCTGGTCTTTCATCTTTTGCATGTGAGCGTGGGTGATCACATGATAGTTGCCGGTGCAGGTAACGAAGATGTCGCCATGCTCGGCGGCGTATTCCATGGTCACTACGCGATAACCCTCCATCGCTGCCTGCAAGGCGCAAATCGGATCGACTTCCGTCACCCAGACTTGCGCCGACAAGGCGCGCATGGCTTGCGCCGAGCCCTTGCCGACATCGCCATAACCAGCGATCACGGCAACCTTGCCGGCGATCATGACGTCGGTGGCGCGCTTGATGCCGTCGACCAGCGATTCGCGGCAACCGTACAGATTGTCGAACTTGGATTTGGTGACCGAGTCATTGACGTTAATCGCCGGGAACGCCAGCTTGCCCTCTTTGTGCATCTGGTACAGGCGATGCACGCCGGTGGTGGTTTCTTCCGTCACGCCTTTGATCTGAGCCAGGCGTGTGGAATACCAGTTCGATTGCACGGCCAGCTTTTTCTTGATCGCATTGAACAGGCAGATCTCTTCTTCCGAGCCTGGATTGTTCAAGACCGAAGCGTCTTTCTCGGCACGGGTGCCGAGATGCAGCAACAGCGTTGCATCGCCGCCGTCGTCGAGGATCATGTTGGCCTGCTGTTCGCCTGGCCATTCGAAAATGCGGTGCGTGAATTCCCAGTAGTCGTCCAGCGATTCGCCCTTGAAGGCGAATACCGGCGTGCCGGCAGCGGCAATCGCTGCGGCGGCATGATCCTGGGTCGAATAGATATTGCAGGATGCCCAGCGTACCTTGGCGCCCAATGCTTCCAAGGTCTGGATCAGTACCGCGGTCTGGATCGTCATGTGGATCGAACCGGTGATGCGCGCGCCCTTGAGCGGCTGTGCGGCGGCGAATTCTTCGCGAATTGCCATCAGGCCCGGCATCTCGGTTTCGGCGATCTTGATTTCCTTGTCGCCCCAGGCTGACAAGCTGATATCGGCAACCACGTAGTCCTGGGTTGAAGATGTGGAATGTGTCGAGGAATGTATAGATGCGTTCATGACTGCGGCGTTCATCACGCCCTCCTTTCGTTAGAAAAAAAGTAACGTGAGCGCAGTTGCAAAATGACTGTACCAAGCCTGGCAGACCATGTCTGTCGCAACGCTCCTTGGATACGAGCCGCTATTCTAAAGCAAAGTACATATTCCGGCTATCCGGGTTGGCGAATAGCCGGCCGGCCCTCAGACCCAGCCCATTTCATGCAACTCGCTCTTGATATAAGCATAGTAAATCGGCGCGGCTACCAGCCCCGGCAAACCGAATGCAGCCTCGGCCAGCACCATCACCAGCAGCAACTCCCAGCTGCGTGCATTGATTTGCGATCCGACAATCCGCGCGTTGAGGAAATATTCGAGCTTGTGTATCACCACCAGAAACACCAGTGCCGCCAAGGCCACATAGACCGATACCGACAAGGCGACCAATACGATCAGGGTGTTGGAAATCAGGTTGCCGATCACCGGCAGCAAACCCGCCAGGAAAGTGACGATGATCATGGTTTTGGTCAGCGGCAAATGGACGCCGCCCATCCGCAGCACCACCAACAGAAAGATCGCGGTCAATGTCGTATTCAGCAAGGAAATCTTGATCTGGGCGAACACCACGCGGTGAAAAGCGTCCGCCAGCAAATTCGCCCGTCCCAGCAATTCGCCGGCCAGCGGTTGCAGCAAAGGCATCGGATGCGCCGCATTCAACGCTATCATGGCGCCCAGCACCATGCCAATCAGTACATGCACGAATACCTGCACCGCTTCCTTGCCGGCCAGTTGCACTTCGCTGCTGTGGGATTGCAACCAGTCGCTGATGGTTTGCCGGATATCGTCGATATCGTCCGGCAGGTACTGTTGCAACCAGGCCGGCAATTGGGTGCGCGCCTGGTCCAGCACCAATATCAATTTCGATTGCAGCACTTCCATGCGGTCAGGACCGCCGTGAAAAAACGCCACCAATCCAAAAATAGCCAGCGTCAACAGCCCGATAATGACGGCAGATAAAAACACCACGGAAATCAGGTGGGCGCGCTCGCTGGTCAGCCGGCGCTGCACAAATGGCGTCAGTGTGCGGACCAGTTCATACACCAGCAAGCCGGCCATCAAGGCTGTCAACATATGCAAGGTCATTACCAAAAACAACGCCGCTAGCGCCACCAGCCAGGCCGCCAGGCGAAAGCGCGGCAAGGCGGTGACCACTGGCCGCAGTTGAGGCGGGTCGGACGGCGATTCTTCTGAAGCAGATTTGAGGACGGAGACCATATGGAGACTTGGTTAGACCAGGTGCGATACGCTAAATACTGCAGCCGGATCTTTCTTTTAGAGTAGTCGCTGAAGTGATCAGTGTAACAAGTCGTTACCATCGTGCAAAGCACGATTCTGGCGTCGCCGATGTGTGGTTCGGCATGGCGAGGAAAAACATCCCCGCCATGCCTGCACAGCAATTACAGCGCGGCGGCTTTCAGTGCGGCAGCCTTGTCGGTACGCTCCCAGGTGAATTCCGGCTCTTCCCGGCCGAAATGACCATAGGCTGCGGTCTTTTGATAAATCGGGCGCAGCAAGTCGAGCATTTGCACAATGCCTTTAGGACGCAGGTCGAAATGTTCCAGCACCAGCTGCGCCAGCTTTTCGTCGCTGATCTTGCCGGTGCCAAAGGTCGTCACCATCACCGAAGTCGGCTTGGCAATGCCGATTGCGTACGACACCTGGATCTGGCAACGGGTTGCGAGACCCGCCGCAACGATATTCTTTGCCACATAACGGCCAGCGTAAGCAGCCGAGCGGTCGACCTTGGATGGATCCTTGCCGGAGAATGCGCCGCCGCCGTGAGGTGCGGCACCGCCGTAAGTGTCGACAATGATCTTGCGCCCGGTCAGGCCGCAATCGCCTTGCGGACCGCCGATGACGAAACGGCCGGTCGGATTGATCAGGTAACGGGTATTTTGCAGCCATTCCTTCGGCACCACCGGCTTGATGATTTCTTCGATCGCCGCTTCTTCAATCGCCTTGTGCTGCATTTCCGGCGCATGCTGAGTCGACAACACCACGGTGTCTATCGCCACTGGCACGCCATCGACGTATTTCAACGTAACTTGCGATTTGGCGTCCGGACGCAGCCAAGGCAGGCGGCCGTCCTTGCGCAATTGCGACTGGCGCTCGACGATTCGGTGGGCGTAATAAATCGCGGCCGGCATCAGTTCCGGCGTTTCGTCGCAGGCATAACCGAACATCAGGCCCTGGTCGCCGGCGCCTTGATCGAGATCAAGCCCCTTGCCTTCGTCCACGCCTTGAGCGATATCCGGCGATTGCTTGTCGTAACCGACCAGCACCGAGCAGCTCTTGTAGTCGATGCCGTAGTCGGCATTGTCGTAGCCGATACGCTTGATGGTTTCGCGTGCAACCGCGATGTAATCGACATTGGCAAAGGTGGTGACTTCGCCAGCCAATACTACCAGACCGGTGTTGCACAGAGTTTCGGCAGCAACCCGGGCTTGCGGGTCCTGGGTAAGAATTGCATCGAGAATCGCGTCAGAGATTTGATCTGAGACTTTGTCAGGATGACCTTCGGAAACGGATTCGGAAGTAAAGAGGTATTCATGCGCCATAGCAGGCTCCTAAAAAAAACAGTGGTGACCATGTCGCAGTCAAACCTGTTGAGCCTGCGACGCTTTAGCGAAATTTGTATGCCGCCTCGCAAGTTGTCTATTAACTCGGCGGATGATGCTAATTACTATATATTAAGATAATTCTCAAAAGCAATCTGTCTGTTTCCCCAAAACGCTTTGCAACGCCATTCGGTTTGCAAACTAATGTGCTATTTTACGCCTCTTGAAAAATTTCGGCAAAATCCAACCTCTTTTGGCTCTCATTGAGCTCTGCTAATGCTTGTAACGCTCTTTCGCCTGCTCTCGACACTACCTCTATTTTTCCTGCACGCAATAGGAACGCTGGGCGGCTGGCTGGTGTACCTGGCCTCTGCTTCGTATCGCAGCAAGTTAAAAGACAATCTGTTCCGGGCCGGCTATCCAGCGGCTTTGCCGCAAGCCATCAGTGAATCCGGCAAGAGCATGTTCGAACTGCCGTTTATCTGGTGCGCCGCGCCGCAACGTGTGCTGCGTACCGCCACCATCGAAAACTGGGAACTGGCGCAAGCGGCGCTGGACGCCAAAACCGGCGTGATCTTCCTGACTCCGCACCTGGGCTGCTTTGAAATCATTGCCCAGGCCATCGCGACCAAGACCGCGCTTACCGCGCTCTATCGGCCACCCCGCAAAGCCGCCCTCAAACCATTGATCGAGGGCGCGCGCAGCCGCCACAATCTGTTGCTGGCGCCGGCCAATCTGGCGGGTGTGCGCACCCTGTTCAAGGCGCTCAAAAAGGGGCAGGCGATCGGTTTGCTGCCGGATCAGGTGCCGCAGAACGGCGAAGGAATATGGGCCGACTTTTTCGGGCGTCCGGCCTACACCATGATCTTGCCGGCCAAGCTGCAGCAAATGAGCGGCGCACCGATCATCCTGTCTTACGCCGAACGTTTGCCGTTCGGCCGCGGTTATGTGATCCGCTTTGTGCCTTTCGAAGAAACCATGGGCGACAGCCCCGAACAACGTACGCTGGCCATCAACCTGGCCATGGAAAGACTGATCGCACGTTGCCCGGCGCAATATATCTGGAGCTATAACCGCTACAAGACCCCCCCGGGAGTGGAGGCGCCGCCGACCCCGGCAGCACAGGGGCCGCAGGCATGAGGGCCTTGCTCGGCCTGTTGTGGCTAGCGCATTTTTTACCGCTGTGGATCCTGGGCCCGGTTGGCGAAGCCTTGGGCTCATTGCTGTTTATCATCATGAAACCGCGCCGGCATATTACGCTGACCAATCTACGGCTGTGCTTTCCGGACATGCCCGAAGCTGAGCGCGTGGTGCTGGCGCGCCGCCACTTCCAGGCTTACTCGCGCAGCGTGCTTGAGCGTAGCGTGCTGTGGTGGGCATCGGAAAACCGCTTGCGCCGCCTGATCAAGATTGAATCGGATCTGCCGCTCAGCACCTTGCAAGCCGGTCCGACCATTCTGCTCTGCCCGCATTTCGTCTGCCTGGAAATTCCTGGCATCGCGCTGGTGCTGAATTCCTCGCTATCGATCTGCACCATCTATACACGCCAGCAAGACGCGGTGATCGACGCAGCGCTGCTACAGGGGCGTTCGCGCTTCCGTCCGGTCAAGCTGTTTAACCGTGAGCAAGGCGTCAAGCCGATCATCCGGGCAATGCGCGAAGGTTTTCCCTTCATCATGCTGCCGGATATGGATTTCGGCATGAAGGACGCTGAGTTTGTGCCGTTTTTTGGCATCCCGACGGCAACCCTTACCGCCACCGCGCGGATTGCCGCCGCCACCAAAGCCAATGTGGTGCCGATGATCGCTACGTTCTTGCCGGGCTACAAAGGTTGGAAAGTGACTTTTTACCCCGCCTGGGAAAATTATCCGGGCGACGATATGACGGAAGCTACCCGTCGCATGAACGCCTTTATCGAGGCCCGCATCCTGGAAGCGCCGGCCGAATATTTCTGGGCTCACAAACGCTTCAAGACGCGGCCGCCGGGACAGGCCGATGTCTATTCCTCCTCAACGCCGGAGCAGACTGACAGTGCTGCGTACTAGCGTCGTTTCCATCATAATGCGCGTATGAAACTCAAATTCACAAAAATGCACGGTGCGGGTAATGATTTCGTCGTGATTGACGCGATTCACCAGCATGTCGATTTCACCGCAGCGCAATGGCAGCAACTGGGCGATCGCCGCTTTGGGGTGGGCGCGGATCAGATGCTGGTGGTGGAAAAATCACAGGCGGACGGTGTAGATTTTCGCTATCGGATTTACAACGCCGACGGCGGCGAGGTCGAGCAATGCGGCAACGGCGCCCGTGCGTTCGTCAAGTTTGTCACCGACAAGGGCCTGACCAGCAAGCGCGCAATCCGGGTGGAAACCATGTCCGGCATCATTGAGCCGAAACTGGAAGACGACGGCCGTATAACCGTCGATATGGGCGCGCCGATCCTGACGCCCGCCGCGGTGCCGTTTGACGCCAGCAATCTGAGCAGCCGGGCGATGGCCGAGGATGTGCTTTGGCCGCTGGAGATTCAGGGCAAACAAACCTGGATCTCGGTGGTGTCGATGGGCAATCCGCACGCGGTGCAAGTGGTTGAAGACAGCGAGGCAGCGCCGGTCTTGATCGACGGCCCGCTGATAGAGCATCACCCACGCTTTCCGCGGCGAGTCAACGCCGGCTTCATGCAAGTTGTCGATCGCCATCACATCAAGCTGCGCGTCTTTGAGCGCGGCGCCGGCGAAACCCTGGCCTGCGGCACAGGGGCTTGCGCAGCGGTGGTAGCCGGCATCCGGCGCGGCTTGCTGGATTCGCCGGTCACCGTGCAAACCCGTGGCGGCGAACTGTCAATTGCATGGGCTGGCGATCAGCATGCGGTCATGATGACCGGTCCCGCGGTATCGGTATTCGAGGGTGAAATCGAAATGACTACGGCAGATTAGCTGTCAATGGCCGTTTCGTCGGCTTCGAACTCAGACGCAGGCATGGCAGTCTTGAAGCGATACAGGCGCTGCCGATAGTTGCCTTCCGGTCCATTCGGCCCGCAATCCACATCTTCAAACAGGCGTGCAATCCGGCTCAGGGTCTGGCGCTCATCGCCGGTCTGGATCAATATCAAACGACGTTTGCTGCGCGCATAGTGGGCCCGGATGTCGATCACCAGGCAATGGCCGCAATCGGCCTGATTCAAATCCAGCAACAAAGCCTCTGGCCGGCTCAAGCCAAATAAGATCGCCAGTTCAATCCGCGCGGCAAGAAACGGGTGCGCCTTGACTTGCTCGCGCGTCAGCTGTTGTTTGGCCGCTTCCGCCCAGGCTGCCGGCTGCGCGCTGTCGGCAATCTTTGCCAGCAGATTCGCCGCCTCGCTGCTGCCCTGTGCCGCCGCTTTTTGCAGCCAGTAGACGGCGCGTACATCGTTGGCGAGCTTTTCACGCCGATTGCGCCAGGCGCTGAGCCCGCATTCCAGTTGCGCCGCACAATGCCCCATTTCGGCAGCGTGTTCCAGATGGCGCTGCATATCCACCAGATTGCGCTGGGAAAATTCCGACTTCAGATATATCCGCGACAGGGCGTACCAGGCATCCGCCAAACCAGCCTCGCCCGCCAGCGTCAGCCAGCGGATTGCCTTTTTATAATTGGCCGAGCCGGTTCCTACCAGTACCCGCTCGCCATCGCTATTCATGCGGGCATACCATAGGCCCAGCGCCAATTGCGCAGCCTTATCGTCGCCATATGCGGCCAGTTCGAGAAACTGTTGCACCTCACCGGCATCGAAGCTGGCGCTGGCCTGCAACACCTGGGCGCAGCGCAGCAGCAAGGACAGGTTTTCTTCGCCCAGCTGGCGCGCCAAGGTTTCCGACGGCACATTCAATTGCGCCAGGATCTCGACATATTGCTCTGACAACGCCCTGGCCAGCGGCAACGCCCGCTCCAGAAAGACCGGCCAATCGGCTTGTTCCCAGGCCAGTTGCGCCAGCGATTGCTGCGCCTGCATCACGCCGGCATCTGCGGCGCGCGCGGTCCACTTCAAGGTGGCGTCCTGCCCCGTCTTGCTTTCAGCCAGGGTATCGTTAGCAGGTACGGCCGGCAATTTCCGGCCGGCCGCAATTGCCGGCACGCTGTCGGCATGTTGCGCCAACAGCCATTGAGCTTCGGCGACACCAGCGTTGGCAGCGGTTTCCAATACCTTAATCACCTTGCTGCGTAGTCCCGGCAATACCTGCTCACCGCCAAGCTGGCCGTTGCCGGTCAATACCAGTTGCGCCAGCACCAGGCCCGCTTGCATCAAGCCGGCATCAAAAGCCCGTTCGTACCAGACGCAAAGAGCCAAAGGATCAGCAGCGGCACGCGCTACCTCCAGTGGGATATGGCTGCCGATCAACATCCAGGCTTCGGATTCCTGTTGTTGCGCGGCACGATCCAGCCAGTGCAGCGCGGTCGACAAGCTTTGTGGCAAGCCGTTGCCGCCAAACAGATAACGGCTGCCTAAAGCCAGTTGTGCCGCCCCCTGCCCTGCACGAGCGGCGCGAATAATCGCTAGGTCCTCACGTTTAGCCATAAAGCCTTCGTTGCAAAAGCCTAAATTATGCTTGATAAATCGATTCAGTTTTATTTTAGGCAGATTTTTACAATCTACGCGTCTTTTACGCTACACAAATATTCAAATCAATCACTCGGCTGCGAGCTATCGCGAATCTCCCATCAATAGTTTTTTTAAAAAAACCAGAAAGCGCACAAAATCGGTGGCCAAAATACAACACATTTCACAAATAACATCATTTTTTACAAAAAAACAATTGATCAACAAGCAAAATAATATGCTTTTATGCCAAGCCCATTTAATGTTCGCGCCTCCGGCAAAAAGCTCAGATCCTAAAGCCGATTTTCAAATCAAGGACGTTAAATGAAAAAATCACTCATCGCATTGGCCGCACTCGGCACAATCGCCAGCGCAGCACAAGCTCAAAGCTCCGTCACCATCTACGGTACCGTTGATACCGGCATTACTTTCTCGAATCACAACGTCAGAACCGGCACTGCCAGCAACGGCAGCAAGTTCGGCATCGACTCCGGCAATATCGATACATCCCGTCTCGGCTTCAAGGGCACGGAAGATCTGGGCGGCGGCCTGAAAGCTTTGTTCCAACTGGAAGCAGGCTTCAAAAACGATACTGGCGCCTCAGAAGGCGGCGGCTTTGCTCGCAAATCGGTGGTTGGCCTGGCTGGCAACTTCGGTACTGTTACGCTAGGTCGTCAATCCGACATCCTGGACGACGCTGGCCATGCATTCACGTCCGTTAAAGATTTCGGTAATTTCGTAGGCAGCCCGCACGCTTTTGATCGCCTCGAAGGCATTCGCACTCAAAATTCGATTCGCTATGACAGCATGAATCTGAGCGGCTTCACTGGTAGCGTGATTTACGGCTTCGGCGAACAAGCAGGCAAAACGACTGCCGGTCAATCCTTCGGTGCTGGCGGCACTTACGCTAACGGCCCATTGGGACTGTATGCTGGCTACTATCAATCGAAGTTTGGCTCCAGCCCTAGCGACACTCTGATTTCCGGCATCACCGCCTTGACTGGCCTGACTCCAGCCCAGCTGGCGGCCGCCAACCTTGATGGAAAAACAGTTAACAAGACATTCAGCCTGGGCGCCAGCTATCAAGCCGGCCCTGCACGCCTGTACGGCAACTGGTCGCGCGTCAACGTGCCTGACGTGCTCAAGCAAAATATTTTCGAACTCGGCGCAGACTATGCTGTAACAGCACCGATCCACTTGCTGACGGCGGTTCAACATACAAAGACATCGATAGACGGCCTCCAAGGCTCCAAGCCATCGGTGACCCAGTTCAACCTGGGCCTGGACTATTACCTGTCCAAGCGTACCGATCTGTATACTCTGGCTTCCTTCGCAAAGGGTCGCAATGGCGCGCTGGTTGGCGACATTACAGCCCCAGCAGTACAGGGTAGCAACGGTAACAGCAGCCAGACCAAGCTTGCAGTCGGTATCCGTCACAAGTTCTAATCAAATTTTATTGTCATCTGACACTAAATTCGATTGCGTTACGGGGGCTACATGCCCTCTCTTCTCAGTCCGGCACCTCAACCGCCGCGACTGAGAAGAGGAATTAACAGCACGTAACCCGAGATTACTTAGAAATAAAAGATTTTGACGCAGTTTGTCGCCAAGGCTTACTTTAAACAGACTGGGAACATCGTTCTCTACCCGCTCTGATGCGCCATGCATCTTTAACAGGCCGGACAGTAAATAGCACCGCCGCCCCCGCTTCTCAGCACATCCCGCCAAGTCATTTGAAACGGACAGCCAGGCCCGCCCCGTCTCATGTCACAAAAATACAACACAATTAACAATCTTCTCCAATTTCGACCAATTTATAGCGTCACAGGAAACCAAACCGCCAGCATAGCCAGCGAGACACCTTAATGTTCATCCATCCGGCAAGATGTACGGATCCTTAAGACAGTTTTCTAAATAAAGGACGTCAAATGAAGAAATCACTAATCGCACTGGCCGTACTCGGCGCAATCGCAGGTGCAGCACAAGCTCAAAGTTCCGTCACCATCTACGGTATCGTTGATACTGGCATCGTTTACACAAGCAAGGTTTCGACTGCAACTGGCGCAAATGGCCTGTCCTCGAACAACGGCAGCAAATTCAGCGTCAACTCCGGCGTTATCCAAGGTTCGCGTCTGGGTTTCAAAGGCGTTGAAGATCTGGGCGGCGGTCTGAAGGCTCTGTTCCAATTGGAAGCTGGCTTCAACAACGACACTGGCGCGTTGAACGGCCAAGACAAAGCTCCTTCCGGCACTGTTAACCTGTTCCGTCGTAAATCGGTAGTCGGTCTGGGCGGCAACTTCGGTTCCGTTTTGCTGGGTCGTCAAACTGACATCCTGGACGACGTCAGCCAATGGACTTCGGTTCAAGATTTCGGTGGCGTAACTGGTACCGTCGGTCACAATCTGGACCGTTTGGAAGGTACACGTACCAACAATTCGATCCGTTATAACACACCAGATCTGTCCGGCTTCACTGGTAGCCTGATCTATGGCTTCGGCGAAACTGCTGGTAAGACTTCTGCTGGCCAATCGTTCGGTCTGGGCGGTCAATACGCTAACGGCCCACTGGGTCTGTTCGCTGCTTACTACCAATCGAAACTGGGTACTACTGCCAGCGACACTTCGATCCTCGGCAGCACTGCGTTCGCTGGTCACGGCAGCGCTGGTGACACAGCTCTGAAGACATTCAGCCTCGGTGCTAGCTACCAAGTCGGTCCTGCACGTCTGTACGGCAACTGGTCGCGTACTAAGCAACCTCTGGCATTCAGCTCGACAGCGGCTACTACAGGCGTTATCCAACCAGGCAGCTTCACTGTTGGCAGCTTCAACAACACCAAGGCTGACATCTTCGAACTGGGCGTAAACTACGCTGTTACAGCACCTCTGCACCTGTTGGCTAGCGTTCAATACAACAAGTTGACATTTGCTGATGCAGGCTCCGCTAAGGGCAAGCTGACCCAAATCAACCTGGGTACTGACTACTTCCTGTCGAAGCGTACTGACCTGTATGCATTCGTTTCGAACCTGCGCGCTAAAGATGCTGTCAATCCAGGCGTGTTCGGCGACAGCACCGGTTCCGACAACAACCAAACAGCAGTTGCTGTTGGTATCCGTCACAAGTTCTAATTTAAGCTGACCGAACCCGCAGCAGCAAGCGGGCCAGGTTGCTTGATCAGAGATGTAAGAGGCCCACATGGCTTGCCATGTGGGCCTTTTTTATTGTGCAGTACGCATCGCTACTGAACTCCGCACAAAGCCCCTCGGCCTGCCGGGTTGTCATGCACCCGGATAGCGGTGTACTCTTGATCATTCTTTTTCTTCTCTTCATCGCCGACCTTGTCCACACACCTCATGACCTCCCAACTTGATCCCGATACTGTCGCCCAATATCTGATCGACTCTCCCCATTTTTTCGAAGAACACGCCGAACTGCTGGCAAAGATCCGTCTCACCAGCCCTCTGTTAGGCCGCGCTGTATCGCTGCAGGAGCGGCAAATGGAAGTGCTGCGCGAGAAAATCAAATTGCAGGATTTGCGACTCGCCGACATGATGCGCAACGCCCAGGAAAATGACGCCAGCTCGCATAAACTGCATGCCTGGAGCCGCAGCTTGCTGTTGGCGCGTAATGACGTTGACTTGCCGCACACACTGGTTGATGGTCTGCGCACCAGCTTTGCAGTGCCTCAGGCCACCTTGCGCTTGTGGGGTGTCGCCGAGGATTATTCGCACACCTGGTTTGCGGCGGCGGCTTCCGAGGATGTCAGACTTTTCGCCAATGGCTTGAGCCTGCCGTTTTGCGGCAGTAATAATGATTTCGAAGCTGCCGCCTGGCTTGAGCAGGACGTTCAGTCGGTTGCCATGCTGCCGCTACGCAGCACTGCCACTGCCTCGGCAACCTTCGGCCTGCTGGTGCTGGGTTCCCCCGATCCGCAACGCTTTAGCGCCGACATGGCGACCGATTTCCTGGTGCAGATTGGCGAAACGACCAGCGCGGCACTGGCCTGCTTGCTCGCATAGCCAGACTCTGAAGCATCCTCATCTCCTGACATCGTGAGCGGCGATACCAACCAGACCTACCTGAGCGGCTATCTGGATAGTCTGGCGGGCCAACGCCAGTTGTCAGCGCATACCATCAGCAACTACGCCCGTGATCTGAAAGAACTGGCGAGCCTGACACAAGCGCTGGGCGAGCATTGGAAATTCGCCGCCGTCACCCACTTCCATATCCGTAAATTTGCCGCGCAATTGCACTCCCGCGGCCTGAATCCAAGTTCAATTGCGCGCAAGTTATCGGCCTGGCGCGGGTTTTTCGAATGGCTGGCGGAACAGACCACACTTGCCAGCAATCCTGTCGAGGGCGTCAAAGCGCCAAAACGCGCCAAACCGCTGCCGAAAGCAATGGCTGCAGATGATGCGATACACCTGGTTGCCAGCCCCAACCCGCTGGCCGATGCAGGATCCAGCATGGCGCTATGCAATCAAGCGATGTTTGAATTGCTGTATTCCAGCGGGCTGCGGGTCTCGGAACTGGCGGGGCTGGACCTGCGTTACAGCCGGCAAGCTGACTATGAATCGGCCGGCTGGATCGATCTGGATGCGGCGGAAGTGACGGTCACCGGCAAAGGCGGCAAGAAACGCAGCGTGCCGGTAGGCAAGCCGGCAATACAAGCCGTCGCGGCGTGGCTGCCGCAACGCGAAGCGCTGCTCAAAAGCGATCAGGCGCAGCATGCTGCGGCTTTATTCCTGACCGAACGCGGCAGCCGCGTGTCGCCGCGCGTGATCCAACTGCGCTTGAAACATCATGCGCAGTCACTCGGCATCGCCAGCAATGTCCACCCCCATGTGCTACGCCATTCATTCGCCTCGCACATGCTGCAGGGTTCCGGCGATTTGCGCGCAGTACAAGAGCTGCTGGGACATGCATCGATTGCCGCCACCCAGGTCTACACCTCGCTTGATTTCCAGCGCCTGGCGCAGGTCTATGACGCGGCCCACCCGCGTGCGAAAAAAATCTCCGATAAATGATCAGCAGACAGCAACCGTTTTAACTGCCTGGTTTGCGCTACACCACATCAAATATGCAACTGAATTGCATTTCAGGCATAATTGAAGTCTCACCTACCCACATTGCATTATGAATCCAGGCCCAAAATCCAAATCTGTCGCAACCACCGCAGGCGCCAAGGACAACTCCCATCCGCATGCGGCAGCATTGGCCGAGACCCAGTTGCGCGAAGTCGCGTTGCGCATCACCCCTGCTCGCATCAAAGTCTTGGCCGCCTTGCTGGAAGCACGTTGCGCTTTTTCGCATCAAGACATGCAGGACCAGTTTGTCGAGATGGACCGGGTGACCTTGTATCGCGCCCTCGATTGCCTGACCGACGCCGGCCTGGCGCACAAGATTGCCGGCGACGACCGCGTATTCCGCTATAGCGCCGGCACCGAACACAGCGACTCAAGCCATCACGGCGGCGCAGCGCACCAGACCCAGCATCAGCACGGACATTTCAAATGCACTCGCTGCGGCAAGGTATTTTGCCTGGACGGCAGCGGCGACGCCGGTTTCCTGGATAGCATACTGGCGCTCGGCGACAATCATGCCGGCAGCACCCCGGCCAAGCTGCGCAAGCAGTTGCAACAAGCTTTGCAAGACACGCTGGGCAAGGGTTTTCAAGGTCATGAAATCGAACTCACCATCAAGGGCTGGTGCGCCGATTGCGCCCATTGATTTGTTTTAACAGCGTTGTGTAACGGCATTGTTGCAACAGCGCTGCAGCAGCGCGTGACTCATCTGAATCCTCTTCAGCCTTTTATCGTTTTTTACTTTTCCGAATCTGACCATGGCACTTATTCCGACCACCATCCTGACCGGCTTTCTCGGCGCCGGCAAAACCACTTTGCTGAACCGCATCCTGCAACAGCCGCACGGCCATAAAATCGCCGTGATTGAAAATGAATTCGGCCAGGAAAATATCGACAATGAAATCCTGGTGCAGGACAGCACCGAACAAATCGTCGAGATGAACAACGGTTGCATCTGCTGCACCGTGCGCGGCGACCTGATCGTTGCCCTGACCACGCTGGCGCGCCGCCGTGCTGCCGGCGAATTGAACTTTGACCGGGTGATTATCGAAACCACCGGCATGGCCAATCCGGGGCCGGTAGCGCAGACCTTCTTTGTCGACGACGAAGTGGCGATGCACTTCATGCTGGACGCCATCGTCACCGTGGTCGATGCAAAACATGCGATGGCGCAACTCGACCAACAAGAAGAAGCGCAACGCCAGGTAGGTTTTGCCGATAAATTACTGCTTTCCAAAACCGATCTGGTCAGTACAGAAGAAGTGGCCGCATTAACGAGTCGCCTGAAACGCATCAATCCGCGTGCACCCGTCATTACTCTCGACCCGCAGCACACGCCGATCGACGAAATCCTGGATATCCGAGGTTTCAACCTGAACGCCAAACTGGAAATCGACCCTGACTTTTTGGCAACGGAAGAACACGCCCATGAGCATAGCGGCGACGATTGCGACCACCCGTCCCATCAACATGAGGGACACGCTCATCACGACCATCATCACGCGCATCACAACGACGAAATTTCCGCTTTTGTGTTCAAAAGTGAAAGACCGTTCGATACCGCACGCCTGGACGAGTTTCTCGGCGGCCTGGTACAAGTCTACGGACCGCGCATGTTGCGCTACAAAGGCGTATTGTTGATGGATGGCGCCGACCGCAAGGTAGTGTTTCAAGGAGTGCATCAGATCATGGGCAGCGATGTCGGTGGCAAATGGGATGCAAATGAGACACGCGGCAGCAAAATGGTCTTCATTGGCAAGAATCTGCCGAAAGACATTTTTATTCGCGGTTTGGAGCAATGTTTGGTATAAACTATGGCAGTTTTGCACTGGGAAATCACTGGATAGCGGGCCAATCGCATCGTCGCTTGGCTGCTGATTTAAGGGAGAGGACCATGAACCTGACCGTTAAAAAGACCGTTGCCAAGAAGGCGGCGGCCTCGCTAGGCAAATCGACGCCCAAAGCCCGCCAGGCTACCGCTCCCGCCAGTGAAAAAATTAAGAGCCCGGCTAAAAGCGCAATCAGCAGCACGAGCCGTACAAGCCGCAGCGCAAAAGTAACTGAAAAAACACCGAAACTCTCCGCCAAGGTGCCGCGGAAGAGCGAGCCCCCTACTGCAACCGCAAACAAGGCTGTGTCCAAAGTTGCCAAACCCAGTCCCAAACCTGTTGTAAAATCCTTAGCCAAGAAAACGGCGACGGCCAACTCGGTTACCAGATCCGCTCCGGCGGCAGAGAAGGCAACGCGCAACAAGGTAACGCGTAATACAGTGGTGAAAACCAGTAGTTCTGCTACAAAGAAACTGAATTCCCCAACGGCCAGATCCGGCGCTAGCAGCACCAGCAACAAGCCCGTAAGTGCCGGATCAACGGATAAAATTGAAAAAAACGTCGTATCGAAAGCAAGCGAAGTGGCTACTAAAACAACCAAACCAACATCTGAATCCATTCTGTTGACCGAAGAGCAAATCCTCAAGATGAGCGAAAAGGACTACATGAATGAGGCACAACTGGCTTTCTTCAAAGCGCGTTTGCAGCAGTTAGAAATCGACCTGCTCAAGAATGCCGGAGAAACCACTGAACATTTGCGTGAAACCGTCCTGGTACCGGATCCCGCAGACCGCGCCACCATCGAAGAAGAACATGCCCTGGAGTTGCGTACCCGCGATCGTGAACGCAAATTGCTGAAGAAAGTACAGCAATCGATCGCATCGATTGACGCCGGCGAATACGGCTGGTGCGAAGAAACCGGCGAGCCTATCGGCATTCCACGTTTGCTGGCACGCCCGACTGCAACCCTCTCGCTGGAAGCACAACAACGTCGCGAACTGAAACAAAAGCTTTACGGCGATTGATTCTCGATAGCGGTCGGATCTTGGGGAAAACACAAGCCGGAGCAGCTTAGCGGCGCGTAGCTTCCCCACGGCCTGATCGCTAGCGCTTTCTCTGCCGTCGCTTTCACGTTATCCAGACTCCTTGATGTCAGCCCAGGCATTCCGTCCAAGACGCCTCCAGCACGCCGCCTCGGCGCCGGTGCTGGCGCTTGTGTTGATATGTACGATCCTGTTCGCCCAATGGCTGGGATTGACGCATAGCATCGTCCATGCGGCCTGGGAAAACAAACAGCCGACCCGCCTGACGCACATGACGTCGGTGATTGAACGCGTCATCGAAGGCGGCCGCAAAGCGCACCACTCTTGCGCAGCGTTCGATGACGCCACCCTGGCGGCGGCGATTTACTCGGCGCCTGTGACGCTACCGCCAGTGCCCGGCAAGCACCTGCTGGCCTTGTGGCAGGCATTTGCCTCCTGGGATGCGCCGTTTACCTGCCATTTTTCACCACGCGCACCGCCCCGTTCCTGACAGGACGCTTCACGCGCTTCGCTCATCCCGAAGCATCAAACTATTTATTGCCGTCGCCGTATCGCCTCCGTGTCGATATGAGCCGCAACGGCCATCACCTGTCTAGGAATCATCATGTCTGCCCAACGCACACTGTTATCCAGTGCGGTTCTATCCGCGCTATCCGTTCTGTCGTCTACTGCATCGGCTCAAACCGACACTATCGAACCAACTAAAACCTTGCCGCCCATCGTGGTCAGCGCCAGCCCGCTGAACGCCGATGTCGATACCCAGATCCTGACGCCGGCCAAAGTATTGTCCGGCGCGGAATTGCGCAACAAGACCGGCGCCTCGCTGGGCGACACCCTGTCGCAAGAACTGGGCGTATCGGCATCCGGTTTCGGCGCCGGCGCTTCACGCCCCATCATCCGCGGCATGGAAGGTCCGCGCGTCAAGATCCTGCAAAACGGCATGTCGGTGGCCGATGTCTCTAGTCTGTCCAACGATCACGCGGTAGCCACCGAAGCTGCAACCGCGCGTCAAATCGAAATCCTGCGCGGCCCTGCCGCTCTGTTGTACGGTTCCGGTGCAATCGGCGGCTTGGTCAACGTCGTCAACGACCGCATCCCGACCCAGCTGCAAAAGGAGATCAGCGGCGAAGCCGAGGCCCGCTATAGCAGCGCCGACAACGGCAGAAGCACTTCCCTGACTCTGGACGGTTCCGCCGGACCGATAGGCATGCACCTGGACGGCAACTGGCGCGATACCGGCAATTACAAAATCCCCGGCCATGCCATCCAGAACGATCCCAGTTCAGCGTCAGGCCGCCTGCCTAACTCCTTTACCCACGAAACCGGGGTCGGCGCTGGCGCCTCCTATCTGGCTTCCTGGGGCTATGTCGGCGCATCGGTGGCAACCCTGGATGACCACTACGGCATCCCCACTGCGGAAAAATCCTTCATCGATCTGCATCAAACCCGTTACGATATCGCCGGCCAGATCGACGACCCGCTGGCCGGTTTCGAAAAACTGACGTGCAAGCTGGGCCGCACCGACTACACCCATACCGAGAAACAGGAAAACGGCACACCGAACACGATTTTCTCCAACCAGTCGACCGAGAGCCGATGGGAACTCGCGCACAAACCATTGGCCGGCTGGCACGGCACTTTCGGCATGCAAACCGAAGACACGCGCTTCTCGGCCCTGGCTGCCGAAAGCGGCCTGCCGGATACCATACCGCGTACCAAATCAACTTCGATCGCCGCATTCCTGGTGGAAGAACGCAATTTTAGCCCGGTGCTGACCAGTGCCGGTTTGCGCATTGAATCTGTCAAACGGCGACCCGATGCGGAGTCCGGTTTCGCTGACCGCAAATTCAGCCTGGCATCCTATTCGGTTGGCGCCTTGTGGAGCTTCGTGCCAGGATATGGCTTCGGCCCCACCGTCTCGATTGCCCAGCGCGCGCCGGCGGCGGAAGAACTGTATTCCAATGGCCCGCACGAATCCACCGCCACTTTCGATATCGGCGATCCGAGCTTGAAAAAAGAAACCTCCCGCAATATCGAGCTGACCTTGCAAAAAACCAGCGGGCTGATCCGCTGGAAAGCCAATCTGTTCCAGAATCATGTCAGCAATTATGTATTTGGCCGCAACGCCGGCCGCGTTGACGGAAGCGGGACGCCAGAGCCGGACGGCGAGTTCACCGAGCGCTTCTGGTCGCAGGCCGACGCCACCATCCGCGGCGCCGAAGCGGAAATAAGTTACAACCTGCGCGGCGAAGGTTTTTCGATACGCGGCTTTGCCGATACCTCACGCGGCAGGCTGGATCAGATGGGCAATCTGCCATTGCAACCGGCCAGCCGCTACGGCGTCGATCTCGGCTACGTACGCGGCGCATGGCGTAGCGGCGTCACCATCCTGCGCGCCCAGCAACAAGATCGGCTGGCGACCTTTGAAAGCAGCGTGACGCCGGCATACACCAAGATCGACGCCAATATCTCTTATACCCAGACGCTGGGCGCGCTGCAGCTCACCTGGTTTGCCCTGGCCAAGAACCTGTTGAATCAGGATATCCGTCTGGCGACTTCCGTGTTGAAAGATGTCGCGCCACAACCGGGGCGCAGCTTGATTCTTGGCGTACGCACCAAGTTTTAAACCAGAAAAAAGGGATTGCAAAGCAGGCAAATAATCCATGCCGGAAGCTGCTGCGCAATCCCCCGTTTGAATCTATATCTGTATTCAAGATGACCATTTTCGGCATCTGATATGCAAAATTCACAACATATTTATGTCATCACTTATGGCGTTCTAGACATACTTCCTGAGTTGCTTTGTGTTACCTTTAGCGGTATCGATTGATCGTGCTTTTTTACCCAGGAATGAGCGAAAGCAAGAGCAGTCGCAAAACAAAAATGACGCCATGAACATAGCAAAAATATTGGCAAAAGCGATGATAAAAACGTAATTCGCAGGGTCTGAATGGATCACGGAAAACGCATTCGACAACGCGATTTTCAATAAATGTCGCAGCTATTCATACAGCTTTAACAGCAACTTACTTTCGGGATTAACAAGTGGGGATTTTCTCGCTCTTCGGCAAAAATAATCGTCCAAGCGGCACACCGCCGGCGGATGACAAGGTACCAGCCGCAGCAGACAATCAAGCGCCGGTTCTGTTTGGTGAAAGTCCTGAGCGACACGCCAACTCGACCACGCAGCGCGATGGTGCTGCACGCAGCACAACGACCATGAAGATCGATGCGATCGAATCGGAGATGTCGTCCGAATTCGTCCATCTGCCGCCCTCCCCCAAAGCGTCGGCCGACGCCGACAGCGCGCCGATCACGACTACCCTGGGCCCACTCACCACCCAGCTGACGTTGCCGGTGATGAGCCGGGCCACAGAATATCTGGACGATCAATCGCGCAGCGGCAGCATCGAAGTGGCGGTGTCCGACACGCCGGAAGTGATTGAAGAAGCGGCGGTATTATTTGCCAGCAATCAGAGCGACATCGCCGAGCAACTGCTGTTGCATGCGATTACCGAAAACAATCTCGGTTCATCCACCCACGTCGTCTGGTCAATGCTGCTGGATCTGTATCAAATCACCGGCAAGCAACAGGAGTTCGACAATCTGTCGGTCGACTTTGCCAACAAATTTGAAACTTCGCCGCCGACCTGGATCGATATCATGACGCTCGATCCGCAGGCAAAAAGCCAGGAAAAAATAGGCGCTACGCCAGCGGTGGCATTCTCCGGCAAACTCGACGCCAACATCGGCAAACAGCTGGAACGCGCGCAAAAACTGAGCGCCATCCATCCGGCGATGCGCCTGGAGTTTACCCGGGTCAGCTCGGTAGATCCGATCGGCTGCGGCCTGTTGCTGCGCATGTTGAAAAAACTGCAAAAATCAGGGCTGGACTTGACACTGGTCGACGCCGACGAACTGGCCGACAAGATCCGCCAGATCCTGCAGGTCGGGCGGCGCGACGAAACCGCTGCGCCATGGCTGCTGCTGCTGGAAATCCTGCATCTGCTCAATCTCGAACAAGCCTACGAAGACGCCAGCATAGATTATTCGATCACTTTTGAAGTTTCGCCACCGCCGTTTGTAGCGCCGCACGCAAAGATCATCACGGCTGCCGAGGACGACAGCCAGAGCGCCAATATCGGCAGCACCAGTTTGCTGATGCCGACACTGATCGAAGGGCGAACCGAAGAGTTGCTGACCAAAATCCAAACCCATGCGCTTGTCCACAGCCCCGCGATCATCGATTGCTCGCGTTTGGTCAGGGTCGATTTCAGCGCCGCCGGCGAACTGCTGAACGGTCTGTCGCTGCTTGCCGCCAGCGGCAATGCGATTGAATTTCACAACGTCAACCATCTGGTGACAGCCTTGTTCAAGGTGATAGGCATACAGGAAATCGTGCGCGTAGTGCCGCGCAAGAATTGAAGAATAAGAATTAAGAAATTAAAGCTTCAACAAAATCAAATCTCTGCAGTAGTAAAATAACAACGCCAAATCCACATAAATCAGCGCTTGTAATCAAGCCGGCCGTCCCCATTTTTTCGGAACAGTATCGATTTATCATTCGATAGCGAATCACATCATGCAACATGGGCGCCTGTGCCCTGCATGAGCGGCCCCGCTATGCAATCCGGGCCGCATTTTCTGAGGCTAGCAAAATGGAACAATTTCACGGCACCACCATTCTTTCAGTGCGGCGCGGCAACAGCGTCGCGCTCGGCGGCGATGGCCAGGTAACACTCGGCAATGTCGTCATGAAGGGCACTGCCCGCAAAGTCCGCAAGTTATACCAAGGCAAAGTGCTGGTCGGTTTTGCTGGCGGCACTGCCGACGCTTTCACCTTGCTCGATCTGTTCGAAGCAAAACTGGAAAAGCATCAGGGCAATCTGATGCGGGCCTCGGTCGACCTCGCCAAGGAATGGCGCACCGATCGCATGCTGCGCCGGCTGGAAGCCATGCTGTTGACCGCCGACCGCGAAACCACCCTGGTAATCACCGGCAACGGCGATGTGCTGGAGCCTACCGACGGCATTGGCGCGATCGGCTCGGGCGGCACCTTCGCCCAGTCGGCCGCCAAGGCGCTGCAGGAAAATACAGAATTGTCGCCAGCCGATATCGTCAAGAAGTCGCTGGTGATTGCAGGTGATCTCTGCATCTACACCAATCAGTCGCACATTATCGAAACTCTCGACCAAGACCCAACATCATGAACATGACTCCCCAAGAAATTGTTTCAGAACTGGATAAACATGTCGTCGGCCAGGACCGCGCCAAGCGCGCGGTGGCGATTGCCTTGCGCAACCGCTGGCGCCGGCAGCAGGTGGCCGAACCGCTGCGCCATGAAATCACGCCCAAGAATATTCTGATGATCGGACCTACCGGCGTCGGCAAGACTGAAATTGCACGGCGCCTGGCCAAGCTGGCCGACGCCCCCTTCATCAAGATCGAAGCTACCAAGTTCACCGAAGTCGGTTACGTCGGGCGCGACGTCGATACCATCATCCGCGACCTGATCGATATCGGCATCAAGCAAACCCGTGAAGCGGAAATGCGCAAAGTGCGGACCCGCGCCGAGGATGCCGCCGAAGACCGGGTGATTGATATCCTGGTGCCGCCGGCGCGCGATTTCGGCTTTCATCCTGAGCCAAACCCCGGTGAGGGCGAAAGTGGCGGCGACAAAGGCAGCAACACCCGCCAGACGTTCCGCAAGCGGCTGCGTGAAGGCGCACTCGACGATAAGGAAATCGAGATCGAATTGTCGGAAGCGTCATCGCAAATGGAGATCATGGCTCCGCCCGGCATGGAAGAAATGACCGAGCAGATCAAATCCATGTTTTCCGGGATCGGCAGCAATCGCAAGAAAAATCGCAAGATCAAGATCAAGGATGCGATGAAGATCCTGATCGAAGAAGAAGCCGCCAAACTGGTCAACGAAGATGAGCTGAAGCAAAAAGCCATCACCAACGTTGAGCAAAACGGTATTGTGTTTCTCGATGAAATCGACAAGATCGCCACCCGTTCGCAAAACGGCGGCGCCGACGTTTCGCGCGCCGGGGTGCAACGCGATTTACTGCCGCTGGTGGAAGGCACCACCGTCAACACCAAATACGGCATGATCAAGACCGATCACATCCTGTTTATCGCCTCCGGCGCTTTCCATCTGGCCAAACCGTCGGATCTGATCCCGGAGCTGCAAGGCCGTTTTCCCATCCGGGTCGAGCTCGACTCGCTGTCGATCAGCGATTTCGAAAGAATCATGACCGGCACCGACGCCTGCCTAACCAAGCAATACGAAGCGCTGCTGGCAACCGAAGGGGTAACGCTGGAGTTTGCCAAGGAAGGCGTGCAGCGGCTCGCGGAAATCGCTTTTTCAGTCAATGAGAAAACCGAAAACATCGGCGCCCGCCGGCTGTACACGGTGATGGAAAAGCTGCTGGAAGAAATTTCGTTTTCGGCGACTAACGCTACCGAGAAAACCATGGTGATCGATGCTGCTTATGTCGATCAGCGGCTGGGAGCCTTGGTCGTCAACGAGGATTTATCGCGTTACGTACTGTAAGAAAAACCGGCCAGGAGTCTATTGCAAATATAGGCTCTTGAGCCGGCGCTTCAGATTTTCCGCTTATTTATCCTGTACTTGGACCGGTGGCTGTTCGGGCGGCAAATCCTGATTAGGAGAAGCTGGCGCCATCTGCGCTGGAGCGAGTATCGGCGAGGTTCCGCCCAATCCCGATTTGGAGCGCGCATCCTCCGGCAGCATCACACGCTTCAAAACGCCGCCTTCAGACAACAAGACATAAGTGGCATGCACTTCCTTGACGCTGGTCCCGGGCAGCAATTCCTTACCCTGCCGCACCGCCTGCGCCGGCTTGCCGTCTGCGCTCAGGATCGCCACGCTCTCACCCTCTTTCTTTGCCGCTACCACGCCCAATAACTGGTAGTTGCTGGCAACCGTCACCGTGCCGCGGCCACCGAACAAACCTGCGGCCAGAGAGACATCGATCTGCGCCTGCTCCTCTTGCGGCGGCGCGGTCACCGCACGCAACGGCGGTTTGATCAGCTGCATGACCCAGTATGCGGTGCAAGCACAGAGCAGCATGAATAGCAGCAGGCTGAGAAACTCCGGCAGCCGTTTGCTTTTCCGCCCCAGTTTTTTGCTTATTTGTAGATTCACGTTTTGTCCTAGCGTACCAACTGGTTGATTTCAATAATCGGCATCAGCACTGCCAGCACGATCAGCAATACCACCACCCCCATCGCCAGAATCAAGGCCGGTTCCAGCAAGCCGGCGATGGTCATGGCGCGCCGCTCCAGATCCTGCTCCTGGGCGCTGGCGGCGCGCTCCAGCATGGCAGGCAATTCCCCGGTCACTTCACCGGCCCGTATCATGTGAATCAGCATCGGCGGAAAATGCTTGTGCGCCGCCAGCGCGCGCGCCAGGCCGACCCCCTCGCGCACGCTGGTGGCGGCAGTATCGACCTGCTGCCGCATGGCGACGTTGGACAGCGTATCGCGGCTGGTTTGCAGCGCTTTCAAAATCGGTACGCCGGAGCCGGTGGTAATCGCCAGCGTGCTGGCGAAACGGGCGGTATTCAAGCTGCGCTCGAATTTCCCATACAGCGGCGCGCTCAGCAGCCAGGTATGCCAGCGCATCTTGGTGGCAGGATTTTTCAGCGCCGTGCGCCAGCTATAGAACAGTGCGATCACCACGATCAAAACCATCCAGCCGTAGTTGCGGACAAAGTCGGAAGTCGCCAGCATCATTACCGTCAGCATCGGCAATTTCTGCTTGGTGTTGGCGAACACCGAAACGATCTGCGGCACCACGTAGGTCAGCAGGAAAATCACGATCACAAAAGCCACCACCGTCACGATCGCCGGATAAGTGAACGCCAGCTTGACTTTCTGCACCAGTGCATTGCGCCGTTCGATGTAATCGGCCAGCCGCGACAACACGCGTGATAACTGACCGATCTGCTCGCCAGAAGCTACCAGCGCCCGGTAGATTTCGGCGAAATCGCGTGGGTGCCCGGCTAGTGCGGTAGATAAGGCGGCGCCGCCCATGACGTCGGAGCGGATCGATGCGATCAGATCGCGCTGATAGCTGCGCTCGGATTGTTCCAGCAATGCCGTCAAGGCCTGCTCCAACGGCAGGCTGGCTTCCAGCAGACTGGCCAGCTGGCGCGTAAACAACGCGATCTCCACGGTCGACAGATGCTCGCCAAAACCGCGCCGTTTCAGATTGCCGGCAGCATCCACCTGCTGCGCAATCGCCTCCACCGTCAACGGCAGCAAACCTTGAGCGCGCAGATCGGCGCGCGCCATCTTGGCGCTATCCGCATTCACCACGCCCTTGGTGGTGCTGCCGGCGGTATCTACCGCTTCGTAACGAAATGCTGGCACTCTGCTCCTCGCTTATTCCTCAGTTACTCTTTAGTGACACGCAACAGCTCGGCCTGAGTCGTGACGCCCTCGGTCAGCCAGCGTTCGCCATCCTGGCGCATGGTCTGCATGCCATTGCGTAACGCCACTTGCTGTATCTCCGCTTCCGACGCCCGGTTGTGGATCTGCGCCGTAATCTCGTCGGTGGTCAGCAACAATTCATAGACGCCGACCCGGCCGTGATAGCCGGTGTGGCCGCATTGCTCGCAACCTACCGCATGCCATAGCTGACCGTCGTGACGGCGGCAATGAGTGCATAGTTTCCGGACCAGGCGCTGCGCCACCACCCCCAGCAATGAAGACGACAACAGGAACGGTTCGATCCCCATATCCAGCAAACGCGTCACCGCTGCGGCGGAGTCGTTGGTGTGCAAGGTTGCCAGCACCAGATGGCCGGTCAGCGAAGCCTGCACCGCAATCTGTGCGGTTTCCAGATCGCGGATTTCACCGATCATGATGACGTCCGGATCCTGCCGCAAAATCGCCCGCAAGGCTTTGGCGAAGGTCATCTCGATGCGCGCATTGACCTGGGTCTGGCCGACGCCGGCCAGTTCGTACTCGATCGGATCTTCCACCGTCAGGATATTGGTGCTGCTGGTATTCAGGCGCGACAGCGCGGCGTACAGCGTGGTGGTCTTGCCGGAACCGGTCGGCCCGGTGACCAGCACGATGCCGTGCGGTTGTGCGATCAGGCGATCGAATTGCGGCAGCACCGCCGGGCTCATGCCGAGATGTTGCAGGTCGAGCCGGCCGGCTTCCTTGTCCAGCAAACGCAGCACCGCACGTTCGCCGTGCCCGGTAGGCAAGGTCGACACCCGCACGTCCACCGGCTTGCCGCCGACACGCAAAGTGATGCGGCCATCCTGCGGCAGGCGTTTTTCGGCGATATCCAGTTGCGCCATGATCTTGATACGGGAAATCAGCGAAGCATGGACCGCTTTCTTGGGCCGCACCACATCGCGCAAACTGCCGTCGATGCGGAAACGCACTACCGAAATCTGCTCGAACGGTTCGATATGGATATCCGATGCACCTTCCCGCAAAGCCTGGGTCAGCAAAACATTGATCATGCGGATCACCGGCGCATCGTCGGACGATTCCAGCAAATCCTCGATCGCCGGCATGTCTTGCATCAGCTTGGCGAGATCGAGATCGGATTCAAACTCATCCACCACTTGCGCGGCATCGCCGCCGGCGCCGGCATAGGCCTTGGCGATCGCTTCGTCCAGTTCATCCCGCGACAGCTTGCGGAATTTGACGCGGCCAAAGCGGCGGCTGGCTTCGGCGATGGCGCTGGGCTGGGTGGCGTCGGAAATCCACAGCTCCACCGCATTGTCAGCGCCGTTAGCGTCCTCCGTACGCTGCGCCAGCAAGGAGAAATTGCGGGCAAAAGCGTAGGGCAGCAGACGCGTGTCGGTCATTCTGGGATCGTTCATGGCGTTCTGTCATTCAAGAGGCCCGGTGCGGGTGCAGTCGCCGGTTTCGGCATCTGCAGTTGAGGCTGCTCGGGCGTAGGCTGATGTTGTCCGTCGGGCATATCCTGCTGCTTGCGCAGATCGATGAACGGGCCGCCGTCTTCCAGCCTGGAGGTCACCGACGAGCCGAAATCGGTCAGGAGGCTCTTGCCCGGCTGTACCTTGATCTGTTGTTTGCGCATGTAGTCGTAGCGATCTACGGCTAACAGATTGCTGGTGTCTTTGTCGCGCACAATAACCGGGCGCAAAAATATCATCAGATTGGTTTTCTCGCGTGAACCGGACTGGTACTTGAAGAAATTACCAATAAACGGCAAATCGCCCAGCAGCGGTACTTTTTGCACGCCGTTCTGGTTGTTATCGCCAATCAAGCCGCCCAACGCAATGATCTCGCCATCATCGATCACGACATTCGTATCCAAAGATCGCTTGGTGGTGGTCGGCCCGTTGGCAGCATTTGCCGTGTTCGCAATCACCGCCGAGACTTCTTGCGAAATTTCCAGGCGCACCGTGCCGCCTTCTGAAATATGCGGCTTTATCTTCAGTGCAGTACCAACGTCCTTGCGATCGATGGTGGTGAATGGACTGCTGGTGCCGGCGCCGGTGGTCAAGGTTGAGCCCGTGACAAAAGGCACGTTCTGACCAACGATAATCTTGGCCTCTTCATTATCCAGCGTCAGCAAATTCGGCATCGACAGCACGTTACTGCCGGTAGTGGAATTCAAGGCGCTGGCTAAAGCGCCTAAACCGATTTTTCCGGCAATCTGGCGGAATACGCCAAGCTGCAAGCCGCTTCCGACCGTAGGTACGGTGGTGCTATTCTCAGCCTGGCCAATTGCCGCGTTGAACAGATTGGTGGTCCCGAGACCGGAGTTGGTGCCGGTGAATCCGGTACCGCCGCCTACGCGGTAAGCACTATTCTTGTCGCCGCTCAACGCCAGCCATTGCACGCCGATCTCGCTCGCCGCAGTATCCGTGACCTCGACAATCAAGGCCTCCACATAAACCTGGGCGCGGCGGGTATCGAGCTGGTCAATCACGCCGCGGATATTGCGATAGATCGGCTCACTGGCGGTAATGATCAGGGTATTGGTGGATTCATCCGCCTGGATAAAGCCGGCAGCGCTGCTGCCGCTGCCGCCGGAAGATTGGGACGATGCATCGGAGGAGGACGATGGCGACGACGGCGATGTGGAATTGCCGGAATTCAGCGCGCTGCCGGTACTCGAACCTTGCAACATGCTGCCGGAACCGCCGCTGGAACTCTTGCTGGATTGACTGCTGACCGACGCCGAAGGATCCTGCGAAACAATCGCGCGCAAGGTTCTAGCCAGTTTGCCGGCATCGGCGTTTTTCAGATAAACCACATGCACGTTGCCGGCGTTGGCAGTCGGCTGGTCGAGTTTGGCGATCAGCGATTTGGCCAGGTTTGCGCGGCCCGCGGACGGCGCCCGGATCACCACCGAATTTGTTCTGGAATCGGCCATGATCATGGTGCGGGAACTGTCGCCGGCGCCAGGCGCGGCAGAACCGGAATCCAGTAGCTTGCTCGCCATCACGGCAATATCGCTGGCCACCGCATAACGTACCGGGATCACATCCAGATCGTTGACTGCCGGCACATCGAGGGCGGCGATCATTTTCCCCAGACGCTGCAGGTTTTCCGCGTAATCGGTCACCACCAGCGTGTTGTTGCCTGGGTTGGCGTTGATGGTGTTGTTGGGTGAGATCAGCGGCCGCAATACCGGCAGGATATTGGTTGCCGATTCATAGTTCAGCGAAAAAATCTGGGTGGCAATCTGATCGCCCCTGACGCTGGCCGGCCGCGTTGGCGCCACCTGCAACTTGGCGTCCGCTTCCGGCACTACTTTGACAAAACCGTCGCCGCGCACCACTGCATAACCTTGCAAGCGCAGGGTCGAGGCCAGCAAATCGAAAGCCTGGGTCTTGCTCAACGGCTTTTCCGACACCAGGTTGATGCTGCCCTTGACGCGCGGATCGACGATGAAAGTGGTATTGGTGTACTGGCCGACTGCCTTGATCACCGATTCGATGTCGGCGCCGACAAAATTCATCACGGCCTGGCCGCTCACGCCGTCAGTGGCATTGCTTGCCGAGTTTCCCAGCACCGGCTGCGCCGCAGCGGCAGTGACGCAGGTCAGCAGGACGATGGCAGCGGCGCTGCGCCAGTTGCTTGTGTTTGAAAGTGGTGCGAAATACATTTTATCTTTCATGATTTGAACTCTAGTCCGATAACATTTCTGCCATTCATCTGGCGCCGCTGACCTAGCAGACTCAGCAAAGTCGCCAACTTTTCCTCTTGTCCTGCCGCCGCTTCCGCGGTCCCCGAAAACTGTAAATGACCGTCTTGCAATTTGCCGCTGCCGTTCAACAGCATCGCTCCGCCTAATGTCATCAGCGTCAGGCCGGCCTGCCGCCCCCGCCAATCAAACCGCAAACGATAACTGCCCAGCGGCTTGACCGGCGACAAGCGCGACGCCATTGCCAGCATATCCAGTGTCATGACACCGTTGATATCGAGGCCGCCGGCGCTGCTGCGCGCCAGCGTCAGCGGTTGCCAGCCCAGCTGCATCTTGCCCGACGGCTGCAAAGTGTTCAAGGGCGCACCCAGCGCCGCCAAACGCTCGGCCGGCAAAACCATGCTGGCCGGGCTGATGGACCATGCGCTCCAGCTGCCGCGAATGCTGACCGCGCTCGACAGCACTTGCGCATTCTCCAACGTCGCCTCGACCCGCCCCAGCACAACCAGCGGCGACAGGCGCCACACAAAACGCCCCGGCAATAGCGCCGTGACCGCATCCTTGCCGCTCGGCGCGGCGCCGATAAAGGCCGAACCATGCCACAAGGAACCTTGCGCATCGCCCAGCGTGAGTCGGCCGCCGGTGCGGCTTTCCAGCAGCGGCGCCAGCCAGGCCGCCGGCAAAAAAGCCGACACCGTGATCAGCGCACTCAGGAGCGCCGCTGCCGACCACATCAATACTCTGCCCGGGCCGCGCATCAAACTTCCTGCAACTGAGCCGAGAGTACCCGGCACACACGATCATTACTCATGCTTTTGCTGCCACAAGGTGACCGTGGCGTTGACGATGCCCGGCTGCGCATTCGCCCCGCCCGGCGCACTGACATTGGCGTCCACCACTTGCCAATGCGCGTTTTTCTGTGCGTCGTCGAGCCAGTCGAGCAAGCCGGCAAACGCCACCGCCGATAACTGCACCTTGGCCATGTCGCCGCTGAGCACCACGCTTTGCGGATTCAAGCCCTTGCTTTTCAATGCGGTCTCAACTGCCTCTTTGCTCAGCGGCGCGGCGGGCCGCTCAGCTGACTGGTTCGACAGAGACGCGGCCTTGGCTGTCAACGATTGCAATTCGGCGGCTTGCTGGCGTAGCGCCGGCAAGTTTTTTTGCAGGCGGGCGCGCCCGCTCAGCGCCGGATTCAGCAACAGCAGATAAATCACCGCGATCAGCATCAGTGCCGCAGCGGCAGCCAGCAAGCGTCGTTCGCGCTGGTTTCTCTGCGCCCAGTATTGGCTGGCGGGAGTAGCGATTTTTTCCCAGGTTTGCTGGAGCGGATTGCGTGTAGACATTACTTGCGGCTCCCGATCTGCCATACGCCGGTAGCCGGCTTGCTCAAGGTTAATCGACTGCTCTCCAGAGCGCCCTTGATTTGCGCTTCTGCGGCATCCGCATCTGCCGCATTTTTCAAACGCACCAGCAAATGGTGGTCGCGATATTCCAGGCTGCTGATGGCCGTGCTGTCCGCGCTCTGCGGCGAGCCGGCCCAGACCGCGCCGAACACGGCTGCCAGCGTCAGAAAATCGTCTGCCGCAAGCTGGCCGCCATCGCGTTGCGCGGTAGCGATTTTCTGTTTGGCTTGGGCGACCGGATCGACGATCACGGTTTCTTTCGGAAAAGCCGCGCGATAGTTCTGCATCATGCCGGTACGCAGGCTGGCGGCTTCACGCCGCATGCGCAGCCAGTCGTAATTCAGGCTGACGATATTCACCAGCAGCAAGGCTGCCGCCAAGCCTAGCGGCCAACGCCAGCGGCGCCAGCTGAATTCGGTGCCGGCCGCGCTTGCCGTCAAGCCGCTCATCAAATCCACGCCGCTGCGCGCCAGTTCCTGTGCACCGCTTATCCAGTGCGACCATTCGTCGGCCAGCACCGTGACTTGCCCTTGCTCCAGTTCCTGATACAGCGCCAGGCTGGATTGCGGTACATACAAGGTAATCGGCCGCTGCGGCAAAATGGCCGTCATGCCGTCCAGCACTTCCTGTGCGACCGACTGCCCCGAGGCCGGCGACAAGGACCAGCCTATGCCCTGCTCTGCGGACATGCGTAATGCGACATCGATATCGCCGCCGTGATCGGTGATGGCGGCGACTGCCGTGTCAGGATCTTGCAGAGGCAGGCAAAGCTGGGCCGGCCAGGCTTGCAGATTGTGGGCGCCGAGCGCCAGCAAGGTTTTGACCAGCAACTCCAGCCAGTCTCTTTGCACCACGGCGATCAGGCGTAGCTTGTCTGCCGCACTATTGCGCTTGCGGCCGGTAACGATCACGCAGTCGAAAGGATCGACCAGCAATTGCTCTTCCACCAGATTCGGCAACGCCATTTTCAATTTGGCGTCGGATAGCGGCGGCACCTGCAATTGCAGCAAGTTGACGTCGGCGGCGGCCAATATCAGCACTACGCGCGCGGCGGCGGCGATAGTTTCGCCCAGGCCGGACAGCTGTTCAGCGCCCTGGCGTTCGATGCGGCCGCTATCGGCCACCAGCGCATAGAAGCAATCGGGCATGGCCACCGCTGCCGCGCTGTCGAGCGTGGCCCTGGCGGGCAAGCGGATATATAAGGTACTCACAACGAATCTTCCATTTATTGTTCTCTGATCCACACGATATCGCTCTTGGTCCGATTACCGGCAGGGCGCTGTATCAAGGATACGGTATTGAGGGCGGCGCGCCCCATGCGAATCTTGCCGTACACCAAAAAAAAATTACTGTCGGTCGCTACATTCTTGGCGGCTGAAAATGTTTTTCCGAATAAATTTGTCATTTGTGCAAACAATTCGGTCGTACTCCGGAATGGCGCTGTGCGACGCGCGGCTACCAATGTATTAGCTTCCGACAACGATAAATCTGCGAAGCGGGCGGCCAGCACCTCCGCCGGCGCGGTATTCGCATTGATCGGGGTAGCGGCGCCGGCCAAAGGCAACACCACTACAAAATCTTGCAATTGCCGCACCATGGCCGGCGTATAACCGGGCACCGACAACAGATCGTTGACCTGCAGCATAGGCAACGTGCCGCTGTCTGACTTGGCAGCGCTCTGCTGGCCCGCAGGCGTAGTGACGGGCTGGCTGTTGGCGATAGCTTGCGCGGTCGGATTAGCCAGGCTGGCAGGCAGGCGCAAAAAACCCAGCAGGCGTTTAAACGCTGCCACCTCGGCCGGAACCGGGAGGCCATTCTGGCTCAGGTTATTCAGGTTGTAGCGCGACTGCGCGTCGACAATGCTGCCGGACAGTATGGCGTCGCCAGCGTCGTCGGCCGGCTGCCCGTCTTCCACATATTGATCCAGGCGGGTGTCGGCCAGGGGCGCGGCCCACGGCTGCCCCAGATGATCGTAGTCGAATTGCCGGCCGCTTGCCCGCAAAATCATGCTGGCCCAATCCAATGCGCCGCGCATGATCCAGTCTTTCTGCAGTTGCAGGCGCTGGTTCTCGATCGAACGGACCTGCACTTGCTGCTGCCAGAACAAGCTGGCGACGATGGTCACCGCCAGGGTGGTCAACAGCAAGGCGGTCACCACCGCGACGCCGCGTTGTGCAGCGTGAGCCCGTAACGGTTTGCTCATGACGCCCCCAGCAGGAAAGTCTTGGCCATGGTGCTGTCGTGGCCGCGCAGTTGCAAGGCGATTTGCAAGCCGGTCCAGTGATTGGCATTGAGGTTGACATTCGCATCCTGGCTGCCGGTATTGGCCGCGGCCGGCGGCCGCCAGCCCTGGCCATCGCTGCCCCACAACTGCATCTGCATGCTGGCGATATCGGATTGCAACAGCACGGCCTGGCTGCGGTCGCCAGCGTCGTTGAGAGCGCTCTGCCACATGGTGTCGAGAAGATTCAGGTCGCGGGTCGGCGCCGACTCCAGGCGCGTCAGCTGGCCGTCGCGCAAGCGGTAATCGACGATCTGGACGCGGGTCGGCTGCTGGTCGGCAAACACCAGCCGCACCATCAGCAGACGGCCCGGCGCCGCCAGCAAGGTGGGCCGCGCCGACATCAGGCTGACCGGAGCGATTTGCGCGCAATCGCTTTGCAGTTGCGCAAACGTCAGTTGCATGCCGCGCGTTTGTTCCATTTCGGTGGTCAGCGCAACCCGCGAGCGCACAATTCCGTCCAGCCCGCGCCAGCCGAGTATCGCCACCATCGCCAGTATGGTGATCGCAATAATCATTTCCACCAGCGTAAAACCGGATGAAGCGCTGTTCGAGATGCGGCTAACGTGCATTCGGCACCACCTGCGACAAATTGACGATGCGCCGTTCCGAATTAGCGCTGGCGAACACGGCTACCTCAACCCGTCTGAAATACGGGTTCGGCGTGCCGGCTACCTTTTCTTCGCAATGCAAGGGCAAGTCGCCTTGCGGGCATGCGAAGGAACGGCTGCCGATGGCCGGCCATTCATGGCCGAGACGGATTTGCGTCAGCCGGTTTTCCGCTGACCAGGTGGCCATCATGGCGGCGCGCAAGCCGCTGCTGTTTTGCGTCAGGCTGCCGACCGCGCGCAAGCTGGCGCCCAGCGCAGTGCCGACGATGACCAAGGCCACCAGCACTTCCAGCAGGGTAAAACCAGCGTAATGACGACGATGAAGACGACGATGAAGACGACAATGAGGACGGCAATCAGGGCGATGAAGAAGCGCACGCAGGATAGACATTTATTCGACCGAAAAATGGCCGACGCCGTCGGCCCGGATCACGACGCTGCTGTCGCCGCTGGCCATGGTCAGCGCAAACGGCTTGTCGACCGGCTCGCGGCCGAATGTAATCCGCAGCGTATTCGGCGCCGCGGCTTCGGTCGGCGGCGGATTCATGGACAGCTGCACGGGTGTCCGCTTGAAATCGCGCTGGCGCAGCATGTCATCCTGGGTCAATGCCTGCCAGCCGTTTTCTTCACGCACCAGAAAACGGTAGCTATTGGCGTCGGCTTCGAAAGCGGTGGGGCGATTACGCAAGATGGCTTCTTCGCGCGTCAATTGCAGCAACAAGGCGATCCGTTGTGCGTCGTTCTGCAATACCTGTTGGTCGCTGCGGAAAGCGTTAAGCGAGACAACGCCCAGCGTGATGCCGGCAATTACCACCACTACCAGCAGCTCCAGCAAGGTGAAGCCATTGCGCGCAACGGGATTGGTCTGGCGCAGACTGCGATGCGCCATCATGGACATTACAGATCCCACGAGCCGATATCGGCGTCATTACCTTCGCCGCCCGGCTGACCGTCGGCGCCGTACGAAAATACGTCCACCTCGCCCTTGATGCCGGGCGACAGGAATTGATAGGGATTGCCCCAGGGATCTTTTGGCAGCTTGTCGATATAGCCGCCGCTTTTCCAGCCATTGGCCGCTGGACCGCTGGTAGGTTTGGTGACCAGCGCTTGCAAACCTTGTTCCGTGGTCGGATAACGTTGGTTATCCAGCTTGTACAGCTTGAGCGCTTGCATCAGGGTACCGATGTCCTGGCGCGCCGCCTGAATCCGCGCATCATCGGTGCGCCCCATCAGCTTGGGCACCACCAATGCCGCCAGAATCCCCATGATCACCACCACCACCATGATTTCAATCAGCGTGAATCCACGCTGGATGGCCAGCGTAGAGCGACGTCGAACGGCGGGGAACATTGTGTTATGCATTTCTTTCCTTATCAAAAAGGCCACTGACATGTTTGGAATGGGCGATTATATGCCGCAATCGTTGCCGAGAAGCATCAGAGATGCACATAATTCTATGCAGTGCATCTATCCTGGTCTTGTCACTGCTTTGACACAAAGAAATGATACTACTTGAAACGCACACGATGACATTGCATCGCGTTGCTCAATACGCAGAAATAAGCGCGGCTCGACTTGGACCAGGCTCGGACTACGCCGGCTCAAGCAGCCTCTTCACGCGGATTGCGCGACAGCAGCAGTTCCATCACAGCCTGCAGCGAATCGCCATCGAATAAAACGCCCGCCACCGCATTGCTGATCGGCATATCGACTCCGCATTCCTGCGCCAAGGCGCGCACTGCGGCGGCGCAGCGCACACCCTCGGCGACATGGCCAAGTTCGGTCACGATGGACGCCAGCGGCTTGCCTTGCGCCAGGCCCAGCCCTACCCGGCGGTTGCGCGACAGATCGCCGGTACAGGTCAGGATCAGATCGCCGACCCCGGATAAGCCCATGAAGGTTTCGCTGCGGCCGCCGAGGGCGACGCCGAGCCGGGTAATTTCTGCCAGGCCGCGGGTGATCAAGGCCGCTCGCGCATTCAGGCCGAGGCCAAGACCATCGGCAACCCCGGTGGCGATCGCCAGGATATTCTTTACCGCACCGCCGACTTCGACGCCGACCAGGTCGTCGGTCGAATAGACGCGGATATTGCCGCCATGAACGGCGGCCACCACTTGTTCGCACAAGCCGGCATGAGCGCTGGCGACCGACAAGGCGCAAGGCAGGCCGCGTGCGACTTCCTGCGCAAAAGACGGGCCGGACAGCGCTGCAGCCGGGATCGTATCGCCCAGCACCTGGCGCACAATCTGATGCGGCAGCAAGCGCGTGCTTTCTTCGAAGCCCTTGCACAGCCAGACGATATTGGGGATGGGGAAAAGCAGCAGTTGCTGCGCCAGCTCACGCAAGCCGGCGACTGAAGAAGCGACGATCAGCAATGCTTCGTTCTGGTTCGCCAACGCAGCACTGGTCACATGCGCTATCGCCTGAGAAAAATCGGCGCTGACAGTCAGCGTGTCGGGCAAGGCGAAGCCAGGCAGATAGGCGGTGTTTTCGCGCTGCGCCGCGGTCGCCGCCATGGTGTCCGGATTACGCCCCCACAGCAGCACATTGTGGCGCTGCGCCAATGCGATCGCCAGGGCGGTGCCCCATGCGCCGGCGCCCAGTACGGTGATATTCATGGATGGGATGGTGGGTTCAGAGGACACGAGCGGGCATCAAAGATGTCAAACAAGAAATCGGCGAAAGCAATGCTCAATCGCCCCAAACCTCAGTTGCCTTCACATAGCCGGTCTGGCCGTCGCGATGGCGCACCTTGACCCAGCCGGACGCCACCGGATCAAGCAACTCCAGCAACACGCCCTTGTCGGCAGAAAACACGACAGCTGCAGCATCGTCCGGATTAGCCCGGATCTTGGCATTGGCGACACTGACCTGCAGATTGCGCTTGGCGACCAGCCCCTTGGACTGCAGCCATGACAAATCGCCGCTGGCGTCGCGCACCTTGGTCCATTCGCCGTAAGTCAGCACCACTTCTACCGGCATGCCGCGCGGAGCAACCGCTACCCGCCGGCCTTTTTCGGATGGCGCGTCGTACAGCACTACCGGCGCCGCACCGACCGCCTTGAAGTCCAGCGCATGGGCAGAACCGGCAACGCCAAGCAAGCTTGCCAGCAACAACGCGGTGACACCGGCTACGCGTGCAAAATTCATCTATTGCTCTCCAGTTGCGGTAAAACTCCCAGGGTGGACCGCCATGTTCATGCCTGCCGCCGCCGGTCTGGCGCCGGACAGGACAAAACTACGCTGATCCGCCCCTGCTTGCTGCGCGAAATTAATTGATCGCAGAGCTGCCATCAACTGCGATGCTGTCGCCGCTGCCCTTTTGCGCTTGCTCGGCCAGTGCTTGCAGACGTTGCTGATAGAACACTTCAAAATTGATTTCGGCCAGGTGGATAGGCGGGAAACCGGCGCGGGTGATGGCGTCTGCCAGATTGGCGCGCAAATAGGGGTAGACGATGTTGGGGCAGCCGATGCCGAGCAAAGGGTCCAGCTGTTCGGTCGGGATGTTGCGCAACTCGAAAATACCGGCTTGCTTGCCTTCAACCAGGAACGCTACCTTGTCTTTCACCTTGGCGGTGACGGTAACCGTGACAGTCGACTCGAAAATGCCTTCGGCCAGCGCTTCGGCGCCGACATCTACCGCAACTTCGATTTGCGGAGCGTCTTGTTCAAGGAAAATGGCCGGCGAATTCGGTTGTTCAAGCGACAAATCTTTCAGGTAGACGCGTTGAATCTGGAACACCGGTTGTGGTTGCTCAGCTTGTTGGTTCTCTTCAGCCATGACACTCTTTCAGTTAATTTAAATTAGCCGGATGACAGCGATGCCATCTGGCCGGGTCTCAGTACAGTCTGCAACGATACCTGAATCGCCGGCAAATTGACGAAAATCAGTTGCCAAAAATTCGTGGCAGAAAATCAGGCGCTTTGCAGCAGGGGCTCCAGCTTGCCATCGCGATCAAGCGCATGCAAGTCGTCAAAACCGCCGACATGGGTCGCGCCGATATAAATTTGCGGCACCGTGCGGCGTCCGGTCTTCTGCATCATCGTGTCGCGCTGTGCCGGATCGAGATCAATCCGGATCTTTTCGATAGTGGCCACGCCTTTTGCCTTCAGCAATTGCTCGGCGCGGATGCAATACGGGCATACAGCGGTGCTATACATTACTACATGGGCGGTCATTATTGTTCCTTGGACTAGCTAGCTGAGCCGGATACCGTTATCGGTTCCGGTTGCGTTATTTGACGGTAGGCAAACCCTGAGTCTGCCAGGCGGCGATACCGCCCTCCAGGTTATAGGCCTGGGCAAAGCCGGCCTGGCTCAGTTGCGCAACGGCTTTGGCCGACAGGTTGCCAGCCTGGCAAACCACCAACACGTTCTTTGCTTTAAACTTGTCCAGTTCGGCCATGCGCTGCGGCAAATCCTTCAAGGGAATATTTTTGGCGTCGATCAGGTGGGCGGCGGCAAATGCATTGCTGTCGCGCACATCCAGCACCAGTGTTTTACCCTGGTTGATCAGCTGGGTAGCCTGTAAAGTCGAGACCCGGTTACCGCGCTTTTGCAACAAAGGCAGCAACAGCGCGCCGCCCGACAAAATTGCTGCTGCGGCTGCTACGAACAGAAAAATGTTATCAATCAAGAATTTCACGGTGATCCAATGGTATTAGTTAATCCCGTCATTATAAAATAGAAGCTGAGGCGCCATTCAATTCGTGTCAGGTCCCGTGAAAAAGTTTGGCGCATTGTCGCTCTTGCATCACGGCCAACAAGCATGGATTTTGCAGTTTCGCAGTTTGTATCTCATGTTTTCTTTGTAATTTAACCTTTTATCTGATCAGTTGAGGACAGAGTAATTCGCCACGCTGCGGTGGCTCTTAAACTCTGTCCCGCAATTTACTATGTATAAAATCGTATTGATGCGCCACGGCGAATCCACCTGGAATCTGGCTAACCGCTTCACCGGCTGGGTCGATGTCGATCTCACCGAAAAAGGCGTGGCCGAAGCCAAACAGGCTGGGCAGCTGCTGAAACAAGCCGGTTTCACTTTCGACCTGGCCTACACCTCGGTGCTCAAGCGCGCCATCCGCACCCTGTGGGGCACGCTCGACGAGATGGACCTGATGTGGCTGCCGGTCAGGCATGCCTGGCGCCTGAACGAACGTCACTATGGCGCCCTGCAAGGCTTGAACAAGGCGGAAACCGCAGCCAAATACGGCGACGAGCAGGTCATGGTCTGGCGCCGCAGCTACGATACGCCGCCGATGCCGCTGGATGCAGACGATCCGCGCACCTCTTACAACGATCCGCGCTACGCCGGCCTGAAACGCGAAGAAATCCCGCTGACCGAATGCCTGAAAGACACGGTAGCGCGCGTATTGCCATTCTGGAACGATGACATCGCACCGGCCATCCGCAGCGGCAAGCGCATCATCATCTCGGCCCACGGCAACAGCTTGCGCGCCCTGATCAAGATGCTGGACGGCATCAGCGACCAGGATATCGTCGGCCTCAACATCCCCAACGGCCAGCCGCTGGTCTATGAACTGGACGCCGACCTGAAGCCGATCAAGAGCTATTATCTGGGCGACCAGGAGGCGATCGCAGCGGCGATGAACGCCGTCGCCAGCCAGGGGAAAGCGAAATAAATATCTCGCTGGACAAGCTCCTCGACAGCAACAAACCCCGTCATGCCATTGGCCGCCGCGCAGCGGCGCCCATGGCATGGCTATTGGCGCTCATGCTGGCCGCAGCGCTGCCCTCAAGCGCCGGCGCTGCAGCCAAAATCACCGAGCG
>NZ_JAGQEG010000024.1 GCF_018305005.1 Collimonas silvisoli | reverse complement strand
GATTGCTGGCTTTTGGCGACCCCAACCTGGATACGGTTATCGCGGTCGACGCAGTGCCGAGAGCGGATCAGAAATGCCTCGGACGGCGCCTCGATTCGTTTGCCGGCGGCACCGTCGCCAATGTTGCTTGCGCTGCCAGCCGCTTGCGCATACCCGCAGCAAGCTACGGCCGGACAGGCGACGATCCGGCCGGCGAGTTTTTGCGGGCGGAATTTCAACGCGCCGGCGTATCGACGGCATATCTGCGCAGCATGCCCGGAAAAGCTTCAGCCAATGCGCTGATCATGCTGGATAAATGCGGCGAAAAGGCGGTGGTGTATGAACCCATGCCGGACCCGGTGCTGGACCCGAGAACCATCTTGCAAGCCCTGGCCGACAGCCGTGTGGTGCATGCAATGCCCTACGATCTCGAAGAATTTTTTGAACTAAGCAAATTGGCGCATGGCACCGGCACGGCGGTTTCGATCGACATTGAAACAGCGATGGTGAATGGCCCGGCGCGTCTGGACGCGCTGCTGGCCTTGTCCGATCTCGTGTTCATGAACGAGCGGAGCTTCTCCGACATAGTGAAAAAGCCGCTCACAGCCGCCAACGTTCGCCCATTGCTTGAGCGCGGCCCGGGCGTGATCGTGGTGACGCGCGGGGCCGCCGGCGCCATAGCGGTCAGTCGTAAGCAGACGGTCGAGCAATCCGCTTTTCGGGCGCAAGTCGCCGATACCACCGGCGCCGGCGATTGCTTCAACGGTGCGTTTATCGCCGCGCTGCTGGAAGGCCGGTCGCTGATGCAGGCAGCGCGCTTTGCCTGCGCCGCTGCATGCATTTCGGTGACAGCAGTCGGGGCGCGCTCCGGCTTGCCCGATCGCGAGGCGGTGTCAGCCTTGCTGGCCGCCTCCGATCAAGCGTTCGATTATTGATACGGCTACTCCTAATACTTTATTCAACTTAACCAACTAACGGAATTTTCATGACGTCTATAAAAAAATCTCCAGCTTTCATTACTTTTACGGGAGTGGATCGCGTCGACCTGATACCTGGCATGCAGGCGCTTGCCGCACGTTATCCGGTTGAATGGGGAGTCTTGTTTCAGGACGCGCGCGAAGGTCAGCCAAGATTTCCGACAAGCGATGTGCGGCAAGCCATCCGCTGTTCCGGTTTGCGCCTGTCGGCGCACGTATGCGGCGAGGCTGCGCGCGCGATCGTGGCGGGGCAATCGCCGGAACTCGATCTGGCGGGTTTTTCGCGGATTCAGATCAACCATGGCTTCCTCGGCAGCAGCGATATCGAAATACGGAACAGCCATACCTACGCCGCACGCTACGGCATGCGCGCGGCGCTGCAGTGCCAGGGCGACTTCCCCTCGGATACGCGCGTGGATTGGCTGTACGACTTGTCTTTCGGTACCGGCGTTCAGCCAAAAATATGGCCGCCGCTGGACGCCGACCATCCGCTGTGTGGATATTCGGGCGGCTTTTCCTCTGCCAACATAGCCGCGCTGCTGGAGGCCTTCCCGGTAGCCTCGCAGGTCGCGTACTGGATCGACATGGAGTCCGGCGTGCGTACCGACGATCAATTCGATCTTGAAAAATGCGCGGCGATCTGCCAGCAGGTCTTTGACCGATAAGCCGACCTGCAAGCCATATATATCAATCCTCACCTGGGCGAGAAACCTTTGAAAATTCACCGGCTCCTTGATCGATTTTTTCATCTGCATAGCCGCGGTACGACCGCCGGCCGTGAAATGGTCGCCGGCATGACGACCTTTACCGCGATGAGTTACATCGTCGTCGTCAATCCGATGATCTTATCCGCGACGGGCATGGATAAGCAGGGCTTGCTGCTGGCCACCGTCGTCTCGGCGGTGGTCGGCACCCTGATCATGGCTCTGTGGGCGAATCTGCCGATTGCGCTCGCGCCCGGGATGGGCACCAACATCGTGTTCGCTCAGATACTGGTGGGGCAGATGGGCGTGTCGTGGCAGACCGGGCTGACCATGGTGTTCTTGAATGCCATCATCTTCCTGCTGCTATCGCTGACGCGCTGGCGCGAACGCATCATCGCAGCATTTCCAGAGCCGATAAAACTTGGCATGCAATGTTCTATCGGCGCATTTGTCGCGTATCTGGGACTGAAAAGCGCCGGCCTGGTGGTGTCGGTTCCCGGTTCTATCGCAGGGCTCGGGAATCTCGGCGACCACGCCGCATTGCTGGCGCTGGGCGGCATCGTGGCCACCCCGATGCTGGTCGGGCGGCGGGTTCCGGGCGCGCTGCTGCTGTCGATTATCGCCATCACGGTAGCCGGCTCCTTCATACACGGCGCCGATGGCAAGGTTCTCACGGTGTGGCCGGAGCATATGGTCGCCGTGCCGGCTTTCAAGACTGACCTGATCGGCGCGTTCGATTTCCACGAATTCCTGTCGAAATTCTATTTGCTGTTGCCGGTCACGCTTTATTTTCTGCTGTCGGAATTTTTTGCCGGCACCGCAACCCTGTTTGGGGTAGCAAGGCGCGCCGACTTATTGACTGCATCCGGCAATCTCCCGGACGCGCGGGCAGCGTTTGCATCGGATGCGCTGGCTAGCGTGGTCGGCGCGGCGGTCGGCACCTCCACTGTCACCGCCTATGTCGAATCGGTCGCCGGCGTCGAGGCGGGCGGGCGCACGGGATTGACGGGAGTAACGGTAGCGGTTCTGTTTGCGCTGAGCATATTTTTAGCGCCGTTGATCACGATTGTTCCGGTGCAAGCCACGGCCCCGGTACTGGTGCTGGTCGGATTGCTGATGATGGAGGGATTGCGCGAGATAGACCTGCCGCGTCTTGAAACCAGCCTGCCGCCGCTATTGATGACGCTGGTGACGGTTCTCACCGCCGACCTGATGGTGGGCATGGCGTTTGGCTGCTTTGCGTACACGCTGGCTGCCGCCGCACTGCGCCGGCCGCAAAAGGTGACGGCGGCGGTGCTGGCGCTGGACGCCGTGTTCGTGCTGTACCTGGTTTTACGAAATTCAATCAATTAATCAAATAAAGAGAGCTGCCGCTATGCGTAAATGGGAAGAGCCGGAAAACCGCAAGGCCCGCATCGAGATCATCCCTATGATCGACGTCATGATGTTCCTGCTGGTTTTCTTCGTGCTGTTGAGCTTAAACGTGATCCCGGCCCTGGGCGTGAAGACAGCGCTGCCGTCGTCATCGACCGCCAAGGATCTGCAGACCCAGAATCTGGCCCGCATCACCCTGACCGCGTCCGCTGAAATGCAGTTGGAAGGCCAGGCGGTTACTGCCGAAAACCTGGTTTCACGCCTGAAATCGATGGAGGCGAAAGAACCCAAAAAGAAGCTGGTGCTGCTCGTCAATGCCGATCAAAAGGTCGAATTCCAGCATGTCATAGATCTGATGGATACCCTCAAGGGCAAGGGTTTTGAAGCGATCTCATTTGTGACAAAACGGAAGTAAGCCATGTCCATGTTTTACGCCAACCGGAATATGATCGCAGCCTTGCCCTCGGTCTCGCTGATGGTCTTTCTGCTATTTGGGATGATCAGCAGCGTGCGCCCGCTTAAACCGAAATACGACGAGCCGATCAAGCTGGAAATGGTCGAAATGCCGGCGCCGGCGCCGATGCCGGTATCGCCAAAGACGGAAACGAAACAGGAAGCGGCGGCGCCGCAACGGCCGCAGCCGCCCCTGCCGCCGCAGCCACTAAGGCAAGCCCCGTCGGAACTAGCGCATACCCCGCAGCCGCCAACGCCGGCGAGCCCGGTTGCGGCGCCAGCGCTGCAACCGCCAACTGCGCCCGCCGAGCCGGCCTCGCCTTCAAAGCCGTCTGAGCCGGCGCCGGTTGCCGCCGCCAAGCCGAACGTCGACGGCGAGTACATCGCACGGATCCGAAGCTACCTGAATTCGATAAAGCGCTATCCGAGCGGTCGTGAGGCGAGCCAGCTGCGGCCCGAAGGGACGGTGAAGATCTGGTTCGTGTTACGGCGCGACGGATCTCTGGCGGATAGCGGCATTGAACAATCATCGAACTCGACATTACTCGATGAAGCGGCACGCAAGACTGTCGGCAGAGCGACGTTCCCCGGCTTTCCGGAGCAGTTCATGGCGGATCAGGAGACGCATCGTTTTAGCGTGGATTTACAGTTCAGACCGGCTAATTGACGATGCAAATTCAAGCACGCAAATGCAATACATAACCGAATAACCGAAATATCAAAGCAGTTCATCGAACGTAATTAAGGGGGAGTTAAATGAAATTCAAAGTCAACCGGCTGGCGCTGATCGTGTCTAGCCTTTTCTTGAGCAACATGCCGGCTGTCCAGGCAGCCGACACCACCGATCTGGGACAAATCAATGTGCAGGGCCTTCCTGGCGGTACCAGTACCGGCTTGATACAGCAAGAGGAGTCGCCGAAAGCGCGCAGTTCGGTGACCGCGGCGGCGATTGAAAAAAAGGCGCCGACCTCGACCGCATTTCAGATGATCGAAGCTCTGCCGGGTGTGTCGACCTTCGACCAGGATGGCACCGGCTTGTTCGGCGGCACACTGCGGGTACGCGGATTCAACAGCAACCAGATGGGCCTGACGCTGGATGGCGTGCCGTTGAACGATTCGCTCAACTATACGATCAATATCCAGGAATTTGCCGATCCGGAAAACACCTGCGAAGTTTTCCTTACCCAAGGCAGCACTGACATCGACGCACCGCATGTCGGCGCCAGCGGCGGAAATATCGGCATTTCGACCTGCGATCCGAAAGACACGCTGGGCGGCAAGGTTGCATACGCCGTAGGCAGCAATAGTTATCACAAGGAGTTTGTCCGCTTCGATTCCGGGCGCTTCATGAACGATCGCGCCAAATTCTTTCTTTCGCTGTCGCAAGCCGGCGCCGATAAATTCAAGGGCGACGGCAAGGCCGACCGCGAGCATCTTGACGCCAAGGCAGTGTTTAATTTCGATGGCGGCAGCTTTTCGAAGCTCACCGCTCTCTACAATAAAATGAACAACGCGAATTATCGTACCGTCAGCAAAAACGATATTGCCAACGGCGGTTACGACCTCGATTTCGGTACGCGTGCGCCGGTGCATCAGCCTGCGGTGGCCGGAACCACCCAAAACGACACGACCTATGCGCCCAATGCCGGTATCTTCGGTGCCTCCGGCGCACAGTACGCCGGTTTCAACAACAACCCGTTCGAGAATTACCAGATAGCTCTGCAGAATCACTGGCAAATTTCTTCCAAGGCGAGCATCGATGTGAATCCTTACTACATTTACGGTTACGGCACTGGCGGCAACCAGTTGACTACCGTGACGGAGTCCAAGGCAAGCACCGCATTGCACGGCGGCATCCGCGACGCCAACGGCGACGGCGACACCCGCGACACGGTTGCCATGTATGGCAGCAACGTCAGCGAGACCGAGCGCTGGGGCGTTACCGCCAAGGCCAACTACCAGATCGACAACCACAATGTGAGCGGCGGCATCTGGTTCGACAGGGGCACTTCCAAGCAATACAGCCCGGTGGTAGCGATTGACAATAATGGCAACTCCGCCGACTACTGGCTCAGGAACAGTTCCGCCTATTTGCAATATCAGGACGGCACGCCATATAACGCCTCAAGAAACTGGAAGACCAACGTCGATGCGCATACCTTGTTCCTGCAGGATAGCTTCGGCCTGCTCAACGATAAATTGAATGTATTGCTAGGCTTGAAACGTCAGACCGTGACGCGCGACTTTAACAACTATGCCAGCGGATCGGGCGTCAATGCCAATGGCGCGAACTACAGCGAGCATCAGGATTTCTCGGACAACCTGGCTAACCTCGGCCTGCGCTATCAGTTCACGGACAAGCAGTCGGCGTTTTTCAACGCCGGCCAGAACGCCCGCGCTCCCGAAAATAGTGCGAACACGGGATTGGCGCAATTGACGGGCAAGAACTATTCAACCTCGATCGTCAACGGCGTAATGGTGGCCAAAGATGCTGCCGGCAATATCATTCCGGTCAACATCCTGGCGGTGAACGTCAAGCCTGAAAAATCCAACAACTTCGATTTAGGCTATCGCTTCGCCGGCGAACAACTGACATTCTCCGGTTCCGCGTTCTATGTCGATTTTAAAGATCGTCTTTCCAGCCAATACGATCCCAGCACCAATCTGACCACCCAATTCAACGTCGGAAAATCCAGAACCGTCGGGCTTGAACTGGAAGCGGGTTACAAGGTGAACAGCAACTGGAACGTATACAGTTCGCTGACGCGCACGGAGTCGACGATGCTGGAAGACAAGGTCTTCGCCAAAACCACCAACGGCGGTTCGGCCGCATTGCCGACCTCGGGAAAACAAATGCCGGATACGCCGAAATGGCTGGCGTCGCTCTCCCTGCAGTACACCTACGGATCGTTTTATTCGTCGATCCAGGGGCGCTATGTCGGCGCTCGCTATACCTCGCTGGTCAATGACGATCAGGTCGGCGGCTACACCTTATACGATATCGGCGCCGGCTATCGCTTTGCACCAACTGCTTTCATGAAGACGCCGACGATTCGCCTGACGGTATCCAATCTGTTCAGCAAGCAATACCTGAGCATGACCGGGACCAGTGGCTCGTCGTTTACCAGCAACGTGAATCCGGTAGTGACAGCGCAAGGCACCGTCGCCGGAAACATATCAGCATCCGGCAATCCGACTTCGCCGTCGTTTTATACCGGCGCGCCACGCAGCTTGCAAATTGCTTTAAGCACGGATTTTTAATCCAGGAGCGCAATCTTGTTGCAACCGGGTGCCGCACCCTATGCGGCATATCATCTTGACCAGGTACCCATATGAACTACATTGAGCTATTCCATAGTCTGACGTTTTATGCGATGTACGGCGCCGCTGCGCTTGCCGTATTTGTCATCATTGAACGGCAAATTTTTTACATGACCGGCAGACGCGATGCCAGCGCCATCCTGCGTCTTATGGCCGGTTCTGCCAACGATGCAACGCGGATCCCGGCCGCGTTTCTGAAGCGCAAATCGACACCTGCGCAGCTGCTGCGTGAAGCACTGCAGTCACGCGATGCGAAGCTTGCCCCGGCTCGCCTGGAAGATCTTTCGGAAGCCATTTATCTGTCAAGCAGATCGCAGGTAATCGCCCGCTTATGGATATTGGATACGATTGTGACAGCGGCGCCGCTGCTGGGACTGGTTGGCACCATTCTCGGGATTATCGATACGTTTGCGGTGTTGGCTTCATCCGGCATTTCGGACCCATCCGGCGTATCCAAGGGGATCGGCACTGCGCTCTATGCGACCGCCTTGGGGATATCGATAGCGCTGTTCGGCTTGCTTTTTTATAATTTCCTGCGCGAATGCTCGGACCGCTTGAACGATCAACTGAAAGAGCTGTTGCTGAGAATTACCGATCCGTCGCACTGAAATCCGGCGTTCATTGCCGCCGGTCTGTTGCGGCGCCGCCCAAAGGTACAACACAGGTGCAGACCGGCGAATTTCCGGACCGGTTTTGCGCATCGATGTCGTCGACAGTCCGCACCCGGAGATGTCGCTAGTCGTGCGCGATCCGGTGCGGCGCTTTTACCAAAATCAAAAAAAAATCAATGACGGTAAGAGCGACAAAGCTGCGGTCTGTTCCGGCGCCGAACTTTCACTTCGACCACCTGCCATTAAATATTTCGCCGGCGTGGGGCCGGTCGCCCGTGCAACCGGGTGCGGCCGGCGTCCCGGAGCGATCGTAGCCATTTATCGGACCGCTGATATCGGATCGCTGATCTGATCTTGCTAAGGAGTCGAAACATTCTTTGAGAGAGCCGGGTTTCTTCTTCTCATATCCGTAATCCAGTCTAACTACATTCGATGGCCATGACACTAATCTCTAATAATTTGACGCGCCAGCCAGAGCAAGCGGATAATGACGACGTTGGTTCGCTTGTCCGCATCGCTGCCGGGGACCGGCAATCCTTATCGTCGCTATACCTGAAGTATCATCGTAGGTTAAGTCGCTTCCTCGGGCGGGTGACGTATTGTGAAGATGCGATTGAGGAAGCCATTAACGATACGTTCCTGATCGTCTGGCAAAAGGCCCGTGAATTTCGCGGGGAGGCGCTGGTGTCGACCTGGATCATGGGAATCGCTTACCGCACTGCGCTCAAGTCGCTGCGTAGAACGGGGCAGGCCCGGTGGGAAAAAACAGCGCCAGGCGGCGATTTGTCAATCACTTCTCCTTTCGACGACCATGAAGTGCTCGACTGGGTCGCCAAAGGGCTCATCCTCTTGCCGATCGATCAGCGAGTGACGTTGGAGTTGGCGTACTGGATGGGGCACTCGCTGGAAGAGATCGCCGAGATCATGGAGTGTCCGGTCAGCACAATAAAAGCAAGGATGTTTCGCGCCCGCGTCACGCTGCGCAGCACCTTGCCGAAACTGGGAGGTCTTTTGGAGAAAAAACATTGAGCGATTCGACCGATGTCAATGCTTGTCACAGGGAAGTGCTGGAGCTATTGCCTTGGGTAATCAATGGACGCGCATCCGTTGAGGAGCGCAGCATGGTCGAAGTGCATTTACGAGAGTGCGAAGATTGCCGGACAGAATACCAATTTCAGAGTGCGCTGTTTGCGAAGATGAACAATGGCCAGGTCCTGGAGCCTGATGCGGCACGGGGCCTTGAACGTTTTTGGGAGCGCATCGACCAAGCTGCACGCGCCACTATTCCGGCACTCCCGAGGTAATGCATCCCGATGCGTAGAACGCATTTCATCAATAAACCCCGTGCAAAACAACCCGATGCACGGGGCATTCCTTCAGTGACGAACAAAGTCGATCAGCTCCAGGTTGGGTTCCCTGACGCCTAAATGACGTAGCATCGTCAGTTCGTCGCAGGTCAGCGGCCCGATCTGGAAATACGGTCCGCCGTGCAGATGGACGCCGCTCAATTTGGTATGAATCGCGCAGTCGTTGATCGGGATTTCAATTGCGCCGGCGCCGGGCTTGGATACCTTCAAAATATTGCCCGACAGCGTCGCGAAAAGAGCATTGGTGTGATTTGCGTGCATGATTATCCTCTGGTTACGTTATGTCTCGGTTGCCAAGCCAACCTGGCTATTGCTCCAGGACTTCGCAGAGCTTTTCGGCTTTCCAACAACCTCGCACGGTAAATGTTCACTCTTTTTTCTTCCCGCGATCTCAGTTCTGCCGAATCCTTATTGCGGGATACGAAGCCTTCCCATTTTTGCCGATTGCGGCTGTGCGCCTGATTCTCGCCTCCAATGCAAATCTCGATTTTGCGATCATTGCAGTATAGCTTCAGCACTGGCTGCAGATCCGGGGGCGGCGCGCACGAGGCAGGATTTGAAGCTGCCGCGCATGCCAATCGGTTCGCGCGTTGACCATATTTTTCGCTCATCGGAAGACAGGTCGACTACATGAAGGTAGGTTTTCTATAAGGAGTTGGAGAAGAGCACTGCGGGCGCCGCGCATGCTCATAAATTTCAAAAATCGGAAGGGGGTTGGTATGCCTGCATTTACTGTCGTTACACAGAAATCAATCTCCCCAACGACCGACTCTCCTGCCTCGCCGGATAGAACAGCGACAACAGAATCGGCGAGCGCGAAAAACTCCAGCGCAAGGAGAAATTCGTCGAGTTCTTTCTTCGCGCCGCTAAAAAGCATCCGTAGCGCTTATCGTGCCGGAGTCAAGACAATCATGGGGCGGCCAGTTAGCGTTGGCGGCCCTTTACCTGGCACCTCTGTGGCATTGGAACGCCCGTCCAGAACTCAGCTCAATAAGAAACCCGAGCAAGCTTCTTCATCCGAACCTCAGGATATTCCAAGCAAGTTTGACGACATTGCCCAGCAAGCGAGGTCCTTGCAGAAACGTCTGACGCAACCATCCCACAGCTTATCGGATAGACCGGGTGGTCCGACTACCGCCTGGGAAAAATTAGTCGAATGCTTCCCTGTGCTCCAGCCGCATGCAGTGCCGAAAATGCAGACGCTCCAGGCAAAACCCCTGAAGCAAACCAATTCTTCAAGTGTGTTGACGACTGAAGAAGCCGAATCCATCAAAACCCGTTTAGCGCAAAACTTGCAAGAACTTGGACAGGAATACCAGGAGGCACGCCAGGACTGGCAAGCGCAGGCAAATGAGCATCAGCAATTGAAGGCGCAGCGTGAAGCGCTCGAAGAGAAGATTGCCATGCTGACCCCCTTGAGTGAAAAAGCCGGGCAGGACATAGACAACATCCAAAGCCGGGTAACGGCCGCGCAGCACGCGCCAAGCTTTTCCCCGCAACGGCTGGAGGCGGTAAGCCTGAGACATGAAGCCGAGCGCCTGGAAGCGCAGCTTCAGCAATGCCGATTGCAGCAATCATCCCACAGCAGGCGCTTGGCGCCATTGCTGCAGAGAGAACAAACTGCAGCAGACGCAAGCTCGCAAGCTGAAAAAAGGATGCTGCACGCAGCCTCGCGCCTGCATGCGCTGGTGACGCCCAGTGAGGCAAATGACATAGCTGGAGCTGTGCTGGCGTCAGACATCACTGTCAAGCACCTGGACTTTACCCAGGCGGAATTGGGCCGGCTAAGCGATATTTCCCAGGGACTGCTTAAGCAATGCGAGACTGACAAGGCCAGTCTGGAACCTGCTCTTGGAGCGCTGGTAGAGGCGCATCAGCATATATGTGAAAACCTGCAATTGGTGCAGACTGAATGTGCCGTGCAACAGCATACTCACGCCTCCCTCAAGAACGACCTAAGCTTGGTACTCGGGCACAAAAGCGCTTTACAACATCGTTTGACGGCAATTTCCGGGCAGCCTGAGGCCAATGCCGATGAACTGAGCTCTATCCAGGCCGAGTGCGCCCATTTCGGGCAGCTGGAAGAGGCCCTTAACGGCTTGATTGCAGAAATCGGAACGCTTGTCACCGCTGCGGAAGCCCGAGTTGAGCATATGGTCGGCGATGCTGAACGGGTTCTTGGACAACTGGATATGGTGATGCGCGGCCTTCACACTGCGCAGGCTGGCATCCAGGGGGCTGAAAAAGCCCAGGAAGCGCTGACGTCAGCCAAGGCTGTTGTTGAGGAACGGCTTGGCGTCACGGCCACCGAGAACCAGAAAATCCATTCGATATCGGATGATGTGAGCTCAGAGTCAGTCGTCAAATTGCTGCTGCACCCGCCAGGCTTCGGAGCCTCGGAATCGCTTCGGGCTTTAAGCCGGGAATTGAATATCGCAATGCATGCGATACCGGCGAATTCAGCAGCCGACGCTCTGCCGAAGACGGATATTGCCGAAAGCCTTTCGTATGCCTTGGCGATAGTGAGCGGCGGCGATGCCCAACGCGCCACCGTGCTGTTGCGGGAATTGAGAGCACGCCCCACCTTGTCCATGGTCATGCGGGAAGATGGCGGGGGAGCGTCTAGCTCATCGTCGGGGGAAGCCCCGGCCGATATCAAGGCATTATTCCACCTGATGGCCGCCATGCCGCGTGGGGTCGAAGTATTGCAATCGCTAGGCAATAACGCTGGTGAACCTATTTCCGGCAAACAGCTGGTTGCGCTGCGGGTGTATTGGCAAGCCGACATGGCAATTTCCCAGTCGAAGCCGGCGCCAGTCGTTGCATGGCTGAATGACGCCAAGCTGGTAGCTGCGGATAGATTGCACCTGGATACCGGCACGAATCTGGACCAGCATTTGTCTGAACGGTTCGGCGAGCGCCAGCTCGGCGCTTACAATGCGGTCCGAAACGGCTATGTCAGCAACGCGCCTGGCTCGCCCTACGATGCCCGTGACAAGGAGTTGCGCAAAGTCGGCGAAGAATGGATGCAACGCAGGCTGAGCCGCTATGGCGAAGGCTTGCTGCGGGGGCTAAACCCAGCTAGCGCAAAAACACCGTTTACATCTCACGCTCTGGCAGGTACGGCAAAGATGGCCGACCGTTTCGGCATCACGACTCATGCGACCAAGGCCGCTGCGGCAATCTCGGCTGCAGCTGCGTCATTAGGCGAAGCTGCCAAAGGCTTGCCGATGAGCGCCCAACATGGCGATGAACAAGTTTATTGTCTGGCTGTGACGGCTTTGTGCGAATACATAAGGGAAAACTTCGCCGAGCTTCGCGCGTTGACACCGGCGGATTTCGACGCAATCAGAAAACGCTTCAATCATGCGCTGCCAACACCCGCCGCCGGCAGAACGGCGAACAAGCAAGCTCTGCCTGAATCGTTGGAGGAATTTGCCGCGGAAGCCAATGCCATGGCACGTAGCAGCAGCTCCTTTCCTTTGCGGCGTAAAGCCAATATCGGCGTTAGCGCAGAATCTGTCTTGCGCGATGTGTCAGAGCAATTTCTGCAAAGGAATGCCGAACACTTGAGTCCGGAACAGATTGATTCCATCGTGGGAGGGCTTGGTTTGGACGCAGCAGAGGTTCAGGATAATTTCCGCCTTTCACACATTTCGCGTTATGGCCAAGGCCAGAAATTACGCCTCGACGATAACCAGGACTTGGTCCAGTTTTACAGGCCGATGTTCGCGCAATGGGGGCTGCGCAATAAATTAAAGACATCAAATGGCGGGACTCTAGGAGTAGGCCTGCCTCTACTGCCTTATATATCCCCCAAGATTGTCACCCCTTTGCTAACTGCCGGCTACTCTCAGAAACAGGAAGCCTTTGTTCAATTCTTCCAGCCTCTTCTTGGATTCGAGATGATGGTGGGTGAGAGCAAGAGCAAAACCATGGAAGGCAGCATGGGTGTTGCAGTCGGCAAGACGCGTGGCAAGCATCTCTTTGCCGGAGGAACTGCGACGATTGCTGCGACTCACGAGCGCATGAAGATGAATGGCACTGTTGTACGTTTTCTGCGTGCACGGGGCCAGGATGAGGCGCAGCGCCAGAATATGCTGAAGGCATGGGAGTCCACTGTGTTGTGGAAGGACCTGAAGCCCACGAAAAGCGACGCAGGTTTCTCCGGGCCGATGGAGGCCATCCTTTCTCGACTGCCTGACGCGGTGGTTACCGGATTTGACGCCGGATCTATCGCAACCCAGGGCGAGGCGAGAGCAAGTGCCGGGGCCCGGCTTCAAACCAAACCAGATAGCCGTGGTGCTGAATTCGGCCTGGGCGCGATATTGACCGCCAAGGCGAAAGCGCAAAGGGCGTTCGAGTACCGGACGGAAGACAAAGCGGCGGTATATGTGGTGTCCGACAAATCAAGTACAGGCAAGCAAACCGCCGCCGCTTCACTGGACGTGCAGTTGCCGCTACCGCGCAATGCAAGAGCGCTTCCCCTGGCGCACGGCAAGAGCGGCGCATTGGGCGGAGGCAGCGTACCCGTTGATTTTTCGTTTGAAAGGGAGTTTGCCCAGCATCTGCAGAAACATGGATTGTCGCCGTTCCGCATCAATGACAAGCAGGATGGCGACCTTGATCGGCACTACTTTGGCGCCAAGGAGATGCTGGCGGAAATTTCTGCAAACCGCGACCAATGGTGCGCTCGTGCCTTGGAGACGCTGCCGGAAGTCAACGGGACCAAGGACACGCCGGAAAATCGTGCCGAGTCTCAGAGACTGCTCGCCCAGTTTGAAAAGGATATCGTGGCCTTGGAAGCAGAGGGCAAGTATTGCCAGTTCAACGTCAATTACTCAATGCGGCCGCAGGCATCCGGACGCATCGATGGCGCACGGCTGGTCGGCGGGCTGGCTGAAACTCTTGGCGATGCGGGCCGAGTGAACGAAAAAGTAAAACTGGCTGATGCCGTTTTGCAGCAACCGGCTACGTGGCGCCCACTCATGCTGATCGTCCGGGAAAGGGGCAAGGAGGCAACAAATCTTGGCCTCAACTATGGATTGCGAGTGCAAAGTGTCGCTACGGTTGACGGACAACGCACTGCGGCTCAATTTCCTCTAGCGTAGCCGAACCGCCGTCGACCGGTTCATTGAGCGCTCAGCGTCCAGACGCGCGCAGAAGACGCTTACCGGCAGCATGTAGTTTCGCTGGCAGATAACTGCCTTCGTTGCGATCATCATGCGTACGCGGCGCGTAAAGCTAGAGTTCATCAATCCGATTAACTATGTCTGGGGCGTGACCAAAAGCCGCGTCTTCACTTTACTCATGACCATCGATCGAATCCGTTCCCCAACGCCTTTGCTGCTTGCCGAAGCTACCCCCAGCCCCGATGTGCGATCTGAGGCCGGGACGAGCAGGGCCCGTGAGCGCGCATCCGAATCGGCGGCAAGCGCAACCGGTTTGCCGGCCGGCTATCTCCAGCGAAGTGTCACGGCTATCTCCTCTTTTGCGCCGCGCAGCCACCTGAGGGCGCTTTCAAACGGCGGCTGGAACGCAGTCGCGCAGAGTGGCCAGACGCTTGACGCCGCCTACCATTCGATCGCCAATTTCGCCAGTTCCATCTTCACCAGGTTTACGGCCGCTCCCGCTGTCTTGGATGCAATGCCGACCGCATTGGACCAAGAGAAAAGCGATCACAGCGTTACGCAGGCCCGGTTTGATCAATTCATGAGCAAGCATCAGGCAGTGTTTTCGCCATCCGCCTCTGCCGGACGGGATTTGCGCAGCCTCAATGACGCCGCCGGCGTGCTGATGATCCCGGCAAGGGACGGCAGATTTACCGTGATGGAAAGGCTGAAAGTGGTGGCTGACACCGTGCGCGTCAGCAATACCGGGACCGAGCAGCGCCTATTTGTAGTGGGCTACGGCGGCCGGCCTGTCAAACTGGATGAGCTGGATCTCGCGCTGGAAGAAATCAACGCAGCGCCGGGCGCCGCCGTCAAGGGCAAGGGAAAAGCTCCGGTCACCGAAATGGAAACACCCTTGCGCAGCGCTATCATGGCTCTGTCCGAGCGTTCGCCGCTGTCGACTCGCAGAGACCGCAAGGAATCCGACGACAAGTTCATGCTCCTGCCGCCGAATCCTTCGCCGCTGCCGCGCAGAAGCACCTGGGCCAATGCCGAGCATGCAATGCCGCACGGCGTCGGGACGCGCGATGGGGACGGGTTTTTCCCCATCTATATGGACCACAACAAGATTGAAAACCATTTGCTGATCTTCAAGAAAGAAAAGCAGGTAACGCCCGGCAAGAACGAAGCCGGTCATCCGACTTCGGTCAACATGGATGGCGCGGTGCTGGCCGACATTCAAGGTATCAAACGCATCGAAGTGATGGGGCCGGCCGGGCAGGAAATGGGCGTCAAGGGCGCCAAGCTGCGCAGCTGGGTCGATCTGGAACGAGGCCGTGCGCCGCGCGCGGATGTCACGCTGCATATCACCACGGAAGATGAGGCCGTGCATCGGCTTGTTCTCGGCGACAACGGCATCAAGATGTCGCTCATCAACCCGCAGCCGGCGCTTTTAGGCCATTCGTCGGGCAGGGCGTTCGGCCTGGATGAGACGGTGCATGCACGGGTCGATGTCGATGTTTATTCGTATCAGGGCCGCGATACCGGCAAGACCGGCAGCAAGGACGGTTTTCCCGATTCGGAATTGATCTTGTCGACCGGCGACAAACTCAAGGCCGGGCCTTTGCTGAAAGGACCTCCTGCTGCCGCATTGGCGTCTGCCGCCGGCGGCATCAGGCGGTTTACCGGCGACACCGTCGCCGACGCTGCGACCGCTGCAACCGAGGTGCTGGCGGGACATGGGCAATCATTGGCCAAACTGATGCTAGGAGCGGCAACGATGGCGCCGACGCTGGCTGGCGGCAGGGGCGCTGTCACTTATACCTTGAACCTGGCGACCAAATCCTTTGTCACTGCCGCCGTTGTGGTCGGACTCAACGATGCGCTGAAATTCTACAAACACTCGCCGAATGGCGCCATCGCAGGCGGTTCGCACGGTTTCAGCGCGGCCGGCGGACAAAGCGTCAACCCTGAAGTGCTGTTTTGTGCGATCACCTCGATGGTCGTGGTGCAGGAGGCGCTAACCCACGTTTTTTCTTTCGTCAGCAAATTTGTTCCGGCGCAAACCAAGGACCGCGAAACCAAGGCCTCCGTTCTGCTCAATGATTTGCTGGTGCCCGCCATTCCAGAGTTCACCCGCCTGGTCAGCAATCTCCTGGTGCAGAAAGGCTTCGGCTTCAACCGCGGCAGCAAGGCAGACGTCGCCGGACTGCTGGCCGCCTCGCTGGTCAACGCCGGTATCGACCAGTTGTGGAAAAATCGCGTCGGCGAAGAAGAAAACCATCCGGCCGCGCACAGTGCAAGAGCCATTGTGCGTTTCATCAACGACGTGACGTTCCGCTCTTTGGGCAATACTTATAATTCGACGAAATTCAATCCGGATACGGTGGTTGCCGACTATCGCGAAGCTATCGTGACGCGCCTGGCAACCCGCAGCCTGGACAAGCTGGTGCTGCCCATCGTGGCAACGGTGCTCAATAGCCTGGGCATCGTGGGGCGCAACGCCGGCGCCTATGACGGCCAGATCGAGCGCGAACGGGGGTTCAATAATGCCATTTCAGTGCTGCTTGGCTTTGCCAACGACGTCGCCGCCATCGGCGACCGGATGGGCGCCCATTTTGGCGACGTCAAGAAGATTCGCGACGCCATTTTTTCCGTTACCGACAGCCTCGAACAAGTCAAGCAGTGGAGCAACCGCATCATGCTCAAGCCAAAAGGACGGATAGATGGCGAAATCAAGGCCGTGCAGGACGCCATCGAGTTTCACGAGATGGAGCCGCAGCAGCAACAGGAATATCTGGGGCAGCTGGAACAGACGATGACAGAGATGGTTGCCAACCTGACCGCGCAGGCAGCCTCTAGCAGCAGCCAGCCTGGACCCGGCAATATGCCGACGGCGCAACCGGTGCAAAACAATCGCAGTCAATTGCCTCCAAAGTCGGCAGCCTACATGGCCCGGCTGGACCAGGATCACGCGCTGTACATGCAACAGGCGACCAAGGATACGCCGGGTTACAGCGCTTATCCGGTCAATGTCAGCTTCGACGGCAAGGCCCATCCGGCGGGCGCCACCGCAGCGCCGTTCGGCCTGAGCGACTCGGCGAAGATTCCCAAGACGCTCACCACCTGGAGCTGGAATGCGCAAGCCTACGCCTTGCCGACGCACGAAGCGATGTTGAAAGGCCCGGGACTTGATTCCATGCGCATGTCCAAGCCGGACCTGTCCCAGGAGCTGCAGAAAAACATCATCCAGGCAGTACGCGACTACACCATCGAATCACAATATTTTCATTATCCGCTGCGCTGGGAAACCACCGGCCAGGCCAAGCATCAGCAGGTGGTGCCGGGCATCGACTTTGTCTACAACATCATGAACAAGCCGGGCAATATCGATGGTCCGTCAGAGAGTCATCGCATGGGCGGGGAAGAGCATTTCGATCCGATCGAGGCGATCCATATCAATCTGGGCGCATTGCATTCAAAAAAATTTCCCGCCATCGTGCAGCGTGCCGTGGTTACCGAAGCTCCCTACGTCGAACGCAAAACTGCAGATACCCCGGATTGGCATGTTGCTACCGGCGACGTCGCCACGCTGACCGAAATATTGTCGGCCTCGATGTCGAGCCGCCTGGCAGCGGCATTCGGACAAGCGCTTGGCTTTGGCGCCGCGCCAAAAGCACAAAATCAGCGCCTGGTGATGCGTCAGCAAACGGCCCTGAATATTTCCGCGGAATCCGATCTGGGACAAGCCGAAGTGATTGTCTTGCCAGGCGCTCTGTACAGCATCCGGCATGTCGACAAGTCGCCGCCTAAACCGCAACTCCAGCCTGGCGAATCGCAGGATCTGAAAAAAGACATCGGCCAGGTGGTGTACATGGACAGCATCGATACCGGGAAACTGGAAAAAAGATATTGCGATTTTCTTGAGGGAAAATTAACTGAAGCCGATGACGGCGCCTCAATGGTTCATCCTGAATCCGGGCATTTCCACACTTACGATGCCCCAAGCAGGCAAGCCGTCTATGTCGCACCGACCAAGAATTATTTTCTTGGCAAACCTCTCGAAACTTCGTCACCGAGCACCCAGCATGCACGCTGGCGACACCCGTATACCTCGGATTTCTCGCCGCGCACCACCAAGGACGCGATCCATGCCGCGATCTTGCGCGGCGATCCCATCGTAGCGCATCTGGATGACGCCACCAAGAATATCCACCACGAGCATTTCCGGCTGCTCAACGGGTACTACGAAACGCCAACCGGCGTCCGTGAAGTGGAGCGCAAGGCTGCCGTCCGCAAACAGGCAGCCGATATTTCTGCGGCCTTTCCTGACCGGTCCGACCAGATCCTGACGGCCGTCGACGGCATGCCAGGCGAAATGCTTGCCTGGACCGCCGCCAGCATGTTGCGCAAGCCGATCAGCATGGTCAGGATCAGAGGCGGGGTCGAGCCCGGACATGAAATTGATATGGATAGCCGGATCGACATAAACAAGACTTACGACAAAGTGTCGCTGCATGCAGAGCCGGCTGTAATGATAGGCGTCGGGGACGATGGGTTTTATGCGATTCGCAACCAGGACGGCAAGCATACGGCGCTTAAAATGGATGTCAGCGGAGAGGGACACAGCGCCGGCAATCTATTGCATGTATTTCACCGTGCCGCCTATGCCGACGACCGGCAATACAAGCTGGCGACCAAGGCAGATGGCAGCAGCCACCTGTCGGCTGGCAAGGCAGAGAAAAACACGGTTGACCGGTTGCTGACCAAACTCAAGGGTTTTGCGCAAACCTCGTCCTACATGGTGTGGGAACAAGCGTTGGTGGACAAATTCGCGGCGCTAGGCGGCAATCCCGCTGCGCCGGCGGACAATATGACAGCGTCAGGAAAGCAGAAAGCATGATGCGGCCATGCGCATGTTCAGGGTTTTTCTCCCTAAGAGAAATGTCGAATATCCGGACAACGCCGGCCAGCATTTTCAGTTTCGTTTTGACATCCCTGCATTCGTGCTTGCGTGCCGGTTGCGGCGTCAATCTGCGATCTTTGAGTTCCTTCTAACTCTTGGAGATTTACATGGGCCACCATTCCGTAAGTAATCATTCGTCACCTGCTACGCACCAAACTGACACTACGCACAAACCTGACGAAACGGGAAATTCTAAAAAAAATAAAAACAAGGATGATGCCAGTACCCAGAATCAGGACGAGCTAAATGCCTTGATAGTTAACTTCGCCATCTCTCTCATGCAGAAATCGATACAGCAAGCGAAAGAGGTAAATGCGGATATTAAGGCAGAGGATTCAGATGCGTTTTGACAGCATCCATTTGAGACCGTATCGCCAGGTTGAGTTCATTTCGATCTTCGACGAGATGACACGGTTCGAATCGGAGCAGCCGAAATGCCGTACCGGCGATGATCGCGTGCTGTTGATTGAACTTAGTCATCGGCCGAGAAATCGGCTGAAAAGCAAGAACGTCGATGGCAGGATCGCCATCTGAGCTGGACCAGCAGGTGACCGGGCGCGATAGCGATCGCGTCAATCTTCGGAATCCGCACGTCGGCCGTGTCGTGCTGCCGAGGAACGCGTCACCTGTTTTTTATGCCCCAATTTCAGTTTTCATCGAAGTACATGACAGCGTAGATCAATCGTGAAAATAAAAAAAAGTTGTGCTGCCTGCCGCATCGGCTGGATCGTCTTATCCGGTCTGGCGTCGATGCTGCTTCCGACTGACGTCGCGCGCGCCGATTGCTTCGACGACGCGGCGCTTTACCATAACGTGAATCCGACCATACTGCGGGCAATCGCCTGGCAAGAATCCCATAACAAGGCCGATGCGATTCATGTCAACGCGAACGGCTCTACCGACTATGGCGTCATGCAGATCAACTCGGTTCATCTTGCCGAACTCGCCAAGTACGGCGTTCATCGGCAGACCTTGCTGCAACCCTGCCAGAATGTTTACATCGCGGCGTGGCATCTGCGACGGATGGTAAGCAAATACGGCAACAGCTGGAAGGCGGTCGGGGCCTATCATTCGGAGCAGCTGCTGGAACGCGACGCCTATGCGCAGCGTATCAAGCGCATCGTCGCCGCCTGGAGCGACATCCCGCAAGCTGCTGCGGATCAACGCCGTGCAGCCGATCAAAAATTAAACGTGAAACCGTAGTTCTAAAAAAGGCAGGGAGAATTGTTATGAGTGCTGTAATTTCAATTAGTGAAAACAGCGTACGCGCATCACGGATCGCGACTGAATGCAGAAAACTGCGTGAATACATCCATCAGCGCCTGAATGACGCCGATGAATTTTCCAACCTGGCGGAACAGCATGAATTTCTCTTCGAAATGGTTCCAGCTCTGCGTGGCGAAATTCAGGGGATACTCTCGCCGGCAATGCGCGCGGCGCTGCAAGCTGCCGGCGTAGACGTCAGTTGGGAGGCGGGCGCCCAGGTTGAAGGAGAATTGACTGACGACGAGAACAGCATCCGCTGCGAAATGATAGACAATTTCAGCGGCAACGCCGAACTTGAGAGAGCTTGCGAAATGTGGTTGCTGGTCCGATACGGGGCATACCGGCTGCTCAAGGAATTCCGTATGTTGCAAGCGCACTGCGCCATCGAGCGTCTGCCGTATTCCCCCGAGCTGGATGGCAGATATCCTTTCCGCGACGCCGAATCCCGGCCTGTGATGATTCGGAAAATATGGCAATCGCAGCCCACCGCGTCGGGGGAAGTATATTCGCCCGAGGCAGTCTGGCCGTCGATTGACCCGCTGGCAACTGCACAGGCGAGAATGGCGCGTTATCATTCGATGATTCAATGCCGGCTCATCGAATCCGGCGACCTGCAGGACCCAAGGGAATCGAGCCTGGTCGGCGAAAGAGGCGTTTTTACGATCCGTCCGGTGCAGAAAGGGGAGTGCGTCGGGGTCTACGGCGGCCGCCTGATGACGCCTGCAATGTATTTCATGCTGCGCTCCGACTCGTTTGCGATTTCATCGATCAGCGGGGGGGCAGTCTCGTTCCTGGATGGCGAAAATATCCTGGCGATGATGAACACTTCCCTCGACTATGACGCATCCGGTCATTGCGTCAGGCAATCGCCCGACGCTTACAATGTCGAGCCGGTTGCTTTTGACGTCGAGTCGGATATCGGCCGAAAATTTTCGATCCGGGCGTTTTTTGCCACCCGCGATATTCCCGCCGGAGTTGAACTCAGATGGAACTATAGATATTCCGATGAGATGGTTCGCCAGGTTTTTGGCAAGCGGCTGTAAGCCAGCCGCACCTTCGTTCAGTGCGGCTTGCCTGCAAACCGGAATGTGCAGGATGATGAAATGGTTTGCCGGCGCCGGCCGGCGCTCAAGAAAATCAGTCCTGTGTTCGCTTGGGGCGACGCTGATTCGCTCGACGGAGTAAGACCGCCTGGTTCGTACGCGAGACTGTCAGCTATCCAAATCGCGTTTTACATGGGAGGCCGGAGTGAACATTAAATTTCCAAGTGATTTTTTCAAAAGCTATTTCAGTCGTGACTCGAACGACACGAAAAACTCCGCGCAAGAGCGACCTCACAGCCGATCCTCAAAATTTTCCGCGGATCCGCGTTTTCCTCCGCGCCGGGAGCCCGCTGGCGCTTCATTCACAGGCGGCCATCCATCGGCTTCGGCCGCAAGTGGCGCACGGCAGGCAAGCCGTAGCGGACCAAGCCCTCAATTTCGGCCGCAAACGCCGCCAACAGGGAGAGCCAGTCACCGTTCGCAAAGTCCGGCCGGCACCTATGCGGGCAGGGGAGCCGGGACGGCGAAAGCTGGAGCAGGAACTCCGGCGCAAAAATTGCTGAGTCAATTCAGCATGCGCGAGCTGGACGCCATGACGGATCAACATTGGCAAAGTGCGCTTGCGATTCTCGGTGTGCCGCACGCTGCGGCGATGTCCGGTGCGCCGCTGGCCAGCAACTGGAAACGATTCCGCAGTGAATTCAACGCGGTCGATGCGGGCAAGATATTGCGCGGCAATACGCAGGCAGTCGTGGAAATTCTGCTGCAGCCGCCCAAATCTCCGCCGGCGAAAAAAATGCTGCATGAATTCAGCATACGCGAGCTGGACGCCATGACTGACAAGCACTGGCAAAGTACGCTTGCGCTGCTCGGTGTGCCGCACGCTGCGGCGATGTCCGGTGCGCCGCTGGCCAGCAACTGGCGACGATTGCGCAGCGAGTTCAATGCGGTCGATGCAGGCAAGCTATTGCTCAGCAATACGCGCGGAGTCTTGGAACTTTTGCTGGAGCCTCCAAAATCTCCGAAAAGCCCGCCTCGGGCCGGTCAGCAAGAGCAGCGAAGCGGAACAGGCACGCAATCTAACACCGCGCGTCCGCCCGCCGACAGGGCAGGCGCGGCGGCGGAAGCAAAGGCCTCGACTTTGCCGCCGATTTCCATCGTCGGCATGGGGAAAGAGTCGGCCCGGCAAGCCCTACAGGAGCGGGGAATGAACATGGAGAAGTTCAAGCAGATGAAATTCGACTTCCATCAGCATGTCAACCATGGCGATGCTCGTAGCGGCCAGTTGCTCAATAAGAAATACGGAGCATATGTCTCGGATGATCTTACTTCTTCCAAAAGCTATGCCTCGTACGCCAGGATGCTGCAAGGTATTTGACAGGCTCTAATATTGTTGACGGACGGTCCGCCGCTATTGGCGGGCGAAGCGGATAAATATACGCGATCGCGCAAGGGTCGCCCGCGCCGCTTCTGAGCAGGCTGTCGAAGAGAGTCAAAGAAGGGAGAGAGAGATGTTGAAACATATCTTTGGCGCGTGCATCGCTCCAAAAACCAGCGATGATGCGGAAATTGAAGTTTCTGCATCACGGACAGAAGGTGCGGCCAATCGCGCCAGGCCGGTTAAGAGTCCGGCGTTGCGTGGATTGCCTTCAGGCAGTCCAAAGCGCGCCGGCAAAGCGCATGCCCGACCTCGCACCGGGCACGTCGCCGCAGCGTCAGGCAGCAAAAACATGGTTCCTGCGAACGGCTTCAAAAGAGAAAACCAGCCGCCAGCCATCTTGAACGAGCTCGACTGGATCCAGGTGTTGCAAAAAGAATTGATGGGCAATAGCGAGATCGATGCGACCGGACGGATACCCATTCCGGCAACAAAGGCACATGTCGCCATCGCCCCGGCTATCGTCGGGCTGTTGGTAGACGGTCGCGGCCAAGAGGTCTCGCCAACCAGGACAGACGGGGTATTTGACCGCTATTTGAGCCGTGAACAAGCGTATCAGCTTGCGCCTGCCGATGCCGGGCCTCTGGCGAGCGTGCAGCATCATTTGTGGCATCCCTCGCCGCAACCGCTGGAACCGTGTGTAGTGACTATCGATGCGCCGACTGCAAGACGTCTTGCCACCGCACGCGCAACCATCGATCTGGTGAAGGCGCTTGTGCCTTTTGGCGCTGGCAATCAAGTGAAGGATGTCGCTCGTACCGGCGGGGAGAGTTATGTCAGAACCGCACTCGCCGAGCGTGCAGGTTCGGCCGCCAGGCGCAATCGTGCGTCAGGCGAAGCTCATTTACCAATGGCCAGGGCGGCATTGAAGTGGCAAGCGGGTTTTTGCGATCACCAGGCCGCGTTGGCCTATGCCGTGCTGGGTTCGCATCCTGACCTGAAGGATGCGCAGATTGATTGCGTTGCCAATACGAGACTGAAGCATACGCTGGTCGTGATTCGCGGCGAGCAGCCGGAACACGACATCGTGGTCGACCCCTGGACAATATTTTCCGTGCCAGGTCTTGTCGCCCATGCCGCCGCCGACCTTGGACGGATTGGCTTGCGTCCCGAGGTGGAACCCAAAAACAAGATCATGTATTCCAAACCCGCCGGGACGCAATTGCCGCAGATTGAACTCGAAAAGCCGGAGTACCAGAGAGATGCGCGCAATCCGTTCACCGTCTACCGAGAGGAAATTTATTTCTCGACCCCCGAGAAAATGATGTATGGGAGTCTGACCGATACGTCGAGTACGGCAGCGATGTTCGATGCAACCTACAACGGCAACCCGAATGTTCGCTACGAACTTGATGACGGCAAAGACAAAGTGATGTTGCGCCTCGACGTTCAGCGAGCAGCGAAGCCACGGCAATAGCGTGCACTGACCAGCCGGGGAAGCTCGCCCGGAGTTGATGCGACCTGATCAGGCTGTCAGGGAGTTACGGACATCGCTACCCTCGCCCTCTGCGCGAACCGCCGACGGAAGTTGTTCTGGAGCGGATTTTTCAGTTTGCCGCAGGTCCGGAGAAATCTCAAGTTTGTAGCCTAGTGCGTACACCGTCCGCAGGCTGGCGCCGGCAGCCGTAGACGATAGGCCCAATTTCTTGCGCAGCTTGTAAATATGCTGTTCCAGCGAGCGCGCTGCAACCTCTTCGGAATTCCCCCAGACGCTGGTAGTGATCTGTGACCGGCTCAGGAATTTTCCCGGATTGGAGAAAAGCAGCCACGCGATAGAGAATTCGCGCGGAGTGAGGCTGACGTCAATGCCGTCGCAGGTAACCATGTCGCTTCCCCGATTCAGTACATAATCGCCAATCTGTATCCTGTCGACACGGGTGCAATGCGCCAGGCGCCGCAGGGCAACGCATACCCGCAGCCCGATCTGGTCAACGTCTATGCGGCTTACGACGTCGTGCGCGCCGGCTTCGATCCAATCCTGCATCACGTTCCATGTCAGGAGCGAGGTCAATATGATCGCCGGTGTATAAAAATCGGCGTTGCAGTTTCGCCATGAAAGCAAGCTGCTGGCGAGTCCGACGCTGCTCTTGGCGTCAAGCAGCACCAGATCATAAGTGATTGTGCGCATCGCACGCAGTATCAGCAGCTCAGTACAGTAAGCGTCTATGGTGATTGAATATTTCTCGAAATATTTCGCCAATTTCTGCGCTAAAACAGAATCGTCAGTCAAAATTGCAAATCGCATGCCTAATCCTCTATCGGAATCACCCTGAAATGAAGGGTGAATGAGCATTTCTGAAATTTTCCGATGCAAGCAAACTGGCATCGGACGCTGGATGATCTATCGAACATCTGTTCCTTTTCTTCGCGCACCACGATCGTTTATTGTGCAAGTCGTGTGCCGGAAAAAATTGTTTTCTCTCAGTGAGTACCATTTCGTGCGAAAGATGATGCATGCAGTGCGAATTTTTTTCCACGCTAGTTATTCAAGCGCCAATTCCCATTCGTATTAATGCGTATTGAATACGCTTGCCGTTTTTGCATAATTGCCAGATTCGAATGCAATTTCAATCAGACCTTCCTGAATTGCAGGTAGGCATTTCCTTCATTGTTGTGTGAATGATTACGGCAACCGGACAGTCGCCCCGATAACGTGAGGGGCTGCGGTATCTCAACCGTCCATCGGCGAGTTGCGCGAAATGAAGAACCGATGATTACTTTCGTTCCAATTTGATGCGGGGCTTATCCCGCTTATTCCGCTTATTCCTTACTCCGCGCAATTTTGCGACTGTGCGCTTGCACAGAATGGTGTTGTGGCATGCGGTTCTTGAAATTATGTGGCAGCCATCCTTGGAAGAACGTGCCGGAAGAAATTTTGTTACTTGCTGATGAAATATTGAATCAAATAAATATGCACACAATGACGTCGACCGGGATCAGAGAGATCGCCGGTCGGGTAGCGGAATTACCGACGTGTGTGAGAAGACAGGATAGGCGGATTGCGTTGTACCAGCGCTAGCAGATTATTGACCAAGGCAGCGGGGACGTTGCCTGCCTGACGAGCAGCGTCAATGACTGCGGGATCCACGTCCCGGTTTCTGGCAATGTCTTGAAGGTGGTCGAGCACTTTGAGCGACTCCATGCCATTCGCACCCTGGAAGACCACGGTCTCAAAGCCGGTCAGCATGTTCGAGGCCGTCTGCAGGACGTCACTACTGACGCCTGCATCGCCCCCACGTGGTTGTTGCGCCGGAGGCAGAGCTGCGTCTGGGTGGCGCGCATAGTAATTGGTGATCTGATTTCGAATTCGACCCAGGCGTCGACGGAAATCGTCGCCACCGCCGGCGCGGATGTCGCCGTCAAGACGACGACGGATCTGGCCCTGCACCTGAATTGCAGCGTTGTGTTGGGCGCTGAGGGCGGGAATACCTCTGGTGACGCCAACCAGCTGATTGATCTCCAGAGCCATGTGCTGGATATCTCGAAGCATCCGCTGCTCCACGTTGCTCGTCGGGGACCTCATTGGCGTTCCGATCGGCGTTCGCGTCGGAGTCATGGGCCGAGACGCCCCGGGCGAGGAGGGCACTGGGCGACGACCTAGTTCATGCAATGGCGATTGACCCGGGGCGGGTGTTGCTGGCCTTTGCCGAGGAGGCGTCATTTGCACGTGATCGTCGTAGGTCGTGGGCGCATGAGAATCGCCAATACCACGCGCGCATAGATTTCCCATCGTCTTTCCTTTCAAACTATAAGGTGTAGGGGAAACCATTAGACAGTATGCGCTTCCAACCCGCGGGTACCAGGCGAATGGACGGGCCGGAATCCGAAGTCAAGGCAGGCGAGCCGGTCTTTGGCAGGGCCGCTACTCAAGCCGCTAACGCATTGCCGGGAGAATCCGGCATCAGCCTGGGTGCGGAGAATCTAAGGAGCACGCTTGATGCCGTGAATAATTTAACCCAAGGTTGGGGTAACCTGCGCCAAGACATCGATGCAGTAAGAGAGGATTCTCACGTTATAAATAGTTCGCCATTCCGGCGCAATCCTTCCTTGCGCTGAGATATGCGTTAGCCCTGTTTGCGGCAGATTTTATGGAACCGGGGCCATTTCGATCTGTGAAAAATTTCGCAAGAACGAACGGTGTTTCGCGGCGCGATAAAAATGGTTATGTCAAAGATGTAATCTGCAATCGTCGAAAAAAAACGAAAACCATTATGCATATCCCTACATCCACGAGCAAACCGGCAGCTGCCGATGATGTGGTATCACATGAGCGATCTGGCGCAGTTGACGAAGCAGATCACCGTTCTGTGCGACGCTCATCGAGCGAGCCAAGCGCTGCGTTGAGAAATCTGGGGCCATTGCGCAATTCGGCCGTAGACGCCACTGGCAGTTCAGCCATGGGGGAATCGGATAGCGCGACGACATCGCAACGACCGAGGCTGTCTGCGAATAGACTAAAACCGCCTGTCGCGATTCGCGCTACGTTCGACCAGGGGCGGGCCGCCGGCGCCCGTTCGAGATCGACAGGCGACTTCGGCGCACCAGAGAGCTCTTGCGCGAGCAATGAAGCGCCTAGGGTGCTTCCGCAACACGTGCAAGATATCGCTTCAAGTTCCCATTCAACCGGCCCGCATGCCGCTATTCACAATGAAGAAATTACTGCGGAAAACGCTTCATCTCGTATAACCCCGCTTGGCGAAGCCGGGAATGCCACTGTGATCGATATGCCGACCGAGCACGAACTGCATCGAGACCTGATGGCGCATAGCAAGGCCTTTATCGATGAGGACCGGATTGTACTGAATCCGGAACATGTCCAGGCATTCGTCGAAACTCGGGCGCAGGCGCTTAAAACCGGTGACTGGACTCAGGCAAAACAGTGCTTTCACACGATGCTGAATCTGGACCAGCATGCTATGGATGCAGGGTTCAGGGAGGGCGGGAAAGCGTATTCCTGGCGCAATGCACCTGCCTCGATACTGTCCCTGCTGCCTACGATTTGCACCTTCAAGGCGCATGGCAAGGCGCCGGTTCCTGCGCGGAACTGGGCAGCGGGCTACTTTGGCAGCGTGATGGCGGCTTCCACGGTCAGCAGCTTGATAAATACCTATACCTTGCTGCATGTAACGCCCTATCAGGATATGGCGTTTCGAAACGCGGCCGATATTGCTCCAGAATTGAATACCCCGACATTCGACAAGATCGAAACGGAATTGAAACAGGTGCTGCAACACGTGAAGGATGAATCTCCAAGACTACAGGAGCTTTTAACACGTTCTGTCGCAGATCCGGAAAATCACGAGCTCAGGGAAGCGGCGAATCACGCTGTAGATGAAGTTGCAAAGACACTTGATCACGCCATCAATCATTACACCACGCGCTGCCAGCTCAACCGTGTCTATTTCGAAGGGCTGCAACGGCAGTCATGTTTGCAGACGCTGAAATTCTACGGCAATCTTTTGGCCGGGTGGGGCGGGTATATTGCGAAGGATCCCCGCGTCGCGGCCGGGATCCAGATAGCGACGTCCCTCTCGCAACTGGTGTTGCAGCGGCTGGTCGCGCCATCGGACGAGGTGGACAAGCAGAATTTGATGATCGATCTGAAAATGCTGACGGCGGATGATCCGAGCAAATTCAAGGAACTCATGCGAACCCCGTTGCAAATACGGGTAAAGACACTGGATCAGATATTCACGGGGCAGGTGCGGGAACTGGAGCAGCAGATTGCAGATACATTGCATATGGGCGCCAACGGACCGAACGACTGGCGGACTCACGTGGCGCTCAAGGATAGAGCGGAATACCCGGCGCGGCTCGCAGCAGTGAGCGATATCAGGAGCGCCGCTTTTGAATCCTTGGGAGGCGCCGCGAAGGCCGAGGTTCAAGCTCTCGAGATCGAATTGGCGTCGGCGATGGTCATTCGGAATTATGAACGTGCGGACGAATTGAATGCGGTCATTGCCGGCAGGTTAAAGATCGATGCCGGCGCTCTCAAGAAACACACCAGCCTTCAGGCTCAGGCGAACAAGTTCCCGCCATTGAGCAATGAGGAAAAACAGCAACTGGAACAATTGAGCAATAAGATCGAGACGGCGTCCAGCAATCTGCCGGATGGCCAGAAGAGCAAGTTGGATACACTGGTCTCTGCCTGGGAGTCGACCCGCCATGATCCTCAGCACGTACGCGAGGGACGGTTTACAGAGGTTTCTGACTACAACGACAACAAACGTACCGTCCATGATGGCATGCAAGTCACGGAACACTCGAAATTGCTCGAACTCTCACCGGAATTCAAAGTGGGATTCGTCAAGGCCGGCAACACACGCAGCGGCTTGCCGGATGAGGTCTCGGCGACTTACGGTGCAGCCTCCTGGCGAGCATTCCAATTAGGGGTCGCAGGCATAAACGGGTCATTGATGATCAATTCCTTGCTGGGCTTGGTCAGTGCTCAGAAAAAGACCTACGACCCGACCTACCATGAACCTCTTTGGGAACGCTACCTCTCCCTGGGCGTCACCATGAGCGCGGTGCTGGTCAATGTTGCTGCCGCATATCAGGTTGCGAACGCCAAAACCAAGCCGCTGGGTAAATTGTGGGGGCAGGTCGCTTCCGGACCGACATCGTCCATATCGGAAACCGTCTATCAAAACAATAAACTGGACGAGCGGCGCAAAATTCGTGAAGCGACAGCAAAGGGAGCATATCCCTACGTCGGCGTCAGCATTAAATCGCTCTCCACTTATTGCCTGGACGCGCTGAAGCTGGGTTTCAAGGGAATGGCCTTTATGCCGCGGGATGGAATTTCTGCCTCAAAGGCGAGGGCAGCGTTCGAGAAAGCCGAGGGCAAGCAGAAAGAGCTGGTGCAGATGAAAAATGGAAGGGCGCAAGCTGATCATGCTTTGAATATCGCCGCTGACACGAGCGGGCAACACGTTGCGCATGATATCCGCGAATCGCCGCTGCCGCTGATTCCAAAACCGCGCTGAAGCCGGATTGTATTCATGGAGGTCGATGACTTCCTACAAAAGAACTGGAGAAATATATGGCATCAGAAAATTATCGGAAACTGATAGATGAAATATGTGCGATCGCGAAAATCGCGGATCCGAAGCTGTTTTATACGACTGCCGATCTGACCGTCGATGGCGTCAATTTCACTTTGATTGACGGTAGCACTGAACAAGAAGAAGGCCTGGCCATGTACTGCGATTTTGGTGCGCTGCCGGCAAAAAATCGTGCCGATGTACTGGAACGGCTATTGGAAATAAATTTGACGATGCATGGTGTAAATACACCAGTATTTACGATTAACTTCGAAACCCGTCATGTTCTGTTGGCGCGGCGCATTCCTATCGGACAGATATCGGCGCTTGATCTGATGAATACCTTGTCAGAGCATGCGGCGCATTCCAAGGACTGGCGCAAGACTTACTATCTGAATGAAGCCAGATAACCAATGCCGGCAAATCGCAACACCTGACTTAAATCAGTAACTTGGATTCGCCGTCTTGGCGCCGGCGTTCGCGGAGCCTGGTGATGCAAAAGAAGCAAAGGCTTGTGTTGAAACGGCAGTGCGAGCTGAAAGCGTTCTTCTATAATTTTTTTCGGTAGTAATCGTGTCCTATGAGGGAAGAATGAAGAATGCAAATGCTCCCGTGGCCGACGCCACAAGCCGCCATCAGCTGATTTCTCACGGCGTTGATCCACAGAATGGCTACGGCGATTTGCTGGAGTCCATCAGGTCAAGGCTAAGCTTGGCGGGGGACCTTCCTGGCGTCACGGTTGAGCAGCAAATTCGCTTGCTTGATGAATTATCCGCTTTCGAACTCGGTCGGTTTTTGCTGGAGAATCGTGGCCTGAACGCATACTGGACGCACCAATTGGTGACCTACCGTCAAGGACAGGCGTCGACAGACTCAGTGTCCGATATGGAACACCGGATATTTGAGAAGTTGCCGACAGTGCTGGCAACCCGAGAACGTTTTGGAATTTTCCGGCAGCAACTGCAAGCTTTGCTCAGTCCAGGGCTTGTTCTGGCATCAATCCCCTGCGGCTTGATGGGAGAATTGCTGCTGCTCGACTATGACCAGCAGCCAGATATCACGCTGGTGGGCATAGATCTGGATCAACATGCTTTGAACGGCGCGTTGGAACTGGCACGAGAACGCGGGTTAGCCGACCGTCTGTCGCTTCGTTGCGAGGACGCATGGACTCCGAGTCTGCAAGGCGAGATCGACGTGCTGACGAGTAACGGCCTCAATATCTATGAACCGGACAATACCCGTGTAACGGTGCTGTACCGTTCGTTCTTCGACATGCTGAAACCGGGTGGCACGCTGGTCACCAGTTTCCTGACGCCGCCGCCCAGCCTGTCCGCGGAATCTCCGTGGAATATGGCGGAAATCGACCAGGAGTCGTTATCGCTTCAGCATCTTCTGTTTGTACGCGTCATCGAGGTGAAATGGAGCGCATTTCGTACCCATGCACAGACCATGGCGCAACTCGTTGATGCCGGTTTTGCCGATATTCGGTTCATTGATGATCGCGGCTGCATGTTTCCAACGGTCGTCGCGCGGAAGCCGTTCTGATGAATGGTGAGAAGGCCGGCTGAGATCATGGCGCTGTCCGCAATGAGGTGCAAGGAAATCCCTATGCAGAAATAGGAATATCCTGATTTTCATCAATGGGAATTTGTTTGACCATTCTCTTCAATGTGGCCGTTGTTTGCGGAGAAGCCGACGGGGTCGCAACTCGCCACGGCAGCCTGGCTTGACGCTTGCTTTATCGCATTGGCCGCTTCTGTGCTTTGGACGAAATAAATATCAGCCCACCCTGGAGAGAGATAACAGGGAATCCGGAGTTGTGATGGTCTTGCGTTTTCGCCCTCAAATTTTCATACTGCTCTGGCTGCTTTCCTTCCCGTTGCTGGCAATCTGCCAGCAACTGCCTTTACGCTATTACAAACAAGTGGATGGCTTGGGAAATCTGGCCGTTAACGCTCTTGTGCAGGAGAGAAGCGGCTATATCTGGATCGGCACGGAAAACGGCCTGTTCCGCTACGACGGCGCGCGCTTCGAACGTTTTGAACTGGGCGATGGCGTTGCCGCGCCTAATATCTCCGCATTGCATGTGGATGCGGATGGCCATTTATGGGCCGGCACGTCAAACGGGTTGCATCAGTTGCAGGGGCAACGCTTCGTTCTCATCCAATTTCAAAACACTAAGCTCACGTTTGACAAGGGGCAGGTTTTTGCCTCCCTTGGATCGCATCGTTTTCTGGCGCTAAGCCAGGACCAGTTGTGGCTGGTGAAATCGGCGGACCAGGGAGTGACATGGCAGGCACAGCCATTTTTTAGCGCCGAGCAACTATCGCAGCATCCGGAAATGCGTTCCCTTCGCAGTATTCATGTTGGCTCGAAGGGTGACTTGTGGATCGGTTGCAGCCAATCGCTTTGTCATTATGATCAAGGTAAGCTGGTTGTCTTGGGGAAGAAGGAAGGCCTGCCTGCCGAGCGTTGGGTGGCCATGCTGCATGATCGGCAGGGGACGTTGTGGCTGCGCGGCGAGCGCCATGTATTTGCGTTGCCGGCGGACGCGAATAGCTTCCTGGATCGCTCTCCGGCGCAGGACGAACAGAAAAAGGCGGGGCATGTCCCGCTCCTTGTAGCGGATGCCCGCGGCAGGATTCTAAGCCAGCAGGATAGCGGCATCATTCGATGGCAAGGCAATAGCTGGGAATCCTTTACCGAATCGAATGGCTTGACGATAGGCGGAGGAATCAACTCGATCCTGGTCGACCGGGATGACGGAGTGTGGCTTGGATCCTTCGGTCATGGCTTGATTCATTGGCTGGGTTATCCAAACTGGGAGAACTGGACGTCAGCGCAGGGCTTACCCAACAATGTCGTATGGTCTTTTCTGCGTGATCAGGAAGGTTTTCTCCATGTCGGCACGGCTTCCGGATCCGCGGTGCTACAGAAAACCGACCGTTTTTCCATTTTTCCGGGGCGCTATGGCGACCGGTCCCACCAATGGGACAGCATGGTCCAGGATAGTCAAGGCCGTATCTGGGCAGGCTCGATTTCCGGATTTCTGGTTCGCCGCGATCCCGGAGCAAAGCAGGACGTCCTCGTCGCCAAGCTCCCCAAGATCGTTAGATTGTTCTTTGATCGTTCGGGGCAACTCTGGATAATTACCCGGCGTGGGCTCTATGTCATCAAGCATGCCGATGCGAACGCCGTGCCGTTGCAAGTAACAGAATTTTCGTCAATGACAGGAAGTAAGGACATCCGTTTTTCTCATGGATGTCAAAGTAAATCCGGAGCACTCTGGTTTGTTTCCAGTAAAGGGGTGCTGCGTTTTGACGGTGGAGCTTGGCACAAGCTTAGACTGAGCCCGGTAGCTCCTGTTGCCAGGTTGGAATCCATCGTCTGCTCGGGCAATGGCGAGTTGTGGTTCAGTACCGGAGGCGGCGGGCTTTGGCGTGCCAGGGAGCAGGGCAATACGGACGATGCGCTGGAGATAAGCGACGCGACCCCGTCGCCGTTGCTAAACCAGGCAGTGATGTCATTGCTTGAAGACCGGCGCGGCTGGCTGTGGCTAGCTACCGATAACGGCATCGCTGTCTGGAATCGCGCGCAATGGCGATTTTTCAATCAGGAAAGCGGCATGGTCTGGAACGACAGCAATCAGTACGCTTTGTATGAAGATAGCGATGGTTCGATTTGGGTGGGAACCAGCAATGGCGCCTCCCATATTTTGTGCCCTGAATCGCTTTTTGCTCCGGTACACCTGGAAGTGCAGGTGGGAGGCATGACCGGTGACGGTCAGGTGCTTCCCACTGATAAACCCATTCGCCTGCCATGGACGACCGGTCCGCTCAACTTCAAGCTGGCGGTACTTTCGTATCAGAACCGCGAGGCAGTCCAATTTCGTTACCGATTGAAGGGGCTGGAGCGGGACTGGTCGAAGACTGCCATCCCTGAAGTCCGTTACTCGGCTTTACCGCCGGGACACTATAGCCTCCAGGTGGCCGCCGATAATGTCGCCATGCAGGCGTTTTCTCCGACGGCTGAGGTCGGGATCGTGATTCTCCCCCCTTGGTGGAAGACCACGACAATCTATGTCGCCTGTGGCGTCTTTCTTCTTCTGCTGCTGTTTTTGATAGAGCGCCATCGTGGCCGCAGACTGCTCGCCAGGCAGCAGTTGAAGGCGCAATTGGAGCGTGAACGCGCTTATGAGCTTGAATTGTCGAGGGAAGAGGAGCGCAAGCGCCTGACGCGCGAAATTCACGATGAACTAGGTCAATATTTGTCAGCGCTGCGCATGGGGGTTTCAGTGGTAGGCATGGAGTTTGGAGAGAAAAATCCGTCGCTGCAAGGAAAAATACAGCGCCTGGTATCGCTGGTCGACGGCACCATCAAGGTCGTTCGCAACATCGTCTCCGCGTTACGTCCGGGGGCGCTGGATATGGGGATAGTGTCGGCGCTGGAATGGCTGGTGGAGGAATTTTCGGAAAACACCGGTGTTCCATGTACTTTGCGGGTCTGTGAGCAAACAATCACCCTGGATGAGAAACGAGCGACGACCATTTTCCGGATTGTGCAGGAGTCCCTGACCAATATCGGCCGTCATGCGGAAGCGAGCCAGGTGGAAATCCGGCTGAAGAGAAAAGATCAGCATTATCTGCTGGAGGTGTGCGACAACGGCAAGGGGTTTGATCCTGCTTTGCGCAAAAAGAAGTCATTCGGCCTGGTCGGCATCCGCGAGCGGGCCTCCATGCTCGGGGGCGAGATTGTCATCGTCAGCGTGCCCAATGTCGGCACCACAATCAAGGTATTTATCCCGATTAGCGGCTGAATGTTCGCCCGAGAGTTGCTTCATGCGCCGTATGGATGGGACTATTTTTTATGCATTCATCTGGTGCGTACCTCTACGGCGCGAAACTTGCATGCGAACAGGTTATTTCCACCGCGGATGCCGTTTGATGTTGCGGTGATCGGACAACCTTAATCTGAAACTGGAGTAATCATGCGAGAACTTGCAGCAAAGCGTTTTTCCGTCAAATTCAGCCTGGTGGCAGGACTGTTCGCACCGGGCATCGGTGTCTATGCCCAGACCAATCCGGCAGCGCCCGCTCAGGCGCCCGCTGCGGGACAATTGCAATCGGTGACCGTCACCGCCGAGCGTCGCGAGGAAAACATCAAGAATGTCCCCGTGTCCGCATCGATCATCGGCGATGAAGCGCTCAATGTGCTCAATTCCGGCGGTCAGGATATGCAAATGCTGGCGGGCCGGGTACCGAGCCTGAATGTCGAATCCTCTCTCGGAAGAGCATTTCCGCGGTTTTATATTCGTGGCTACGGCAACGTCGATTTCCATCAGAATGCTTCGCAGCCGGTGTCGCTGGTGTATGACGACATCGTTCTCGAAAGCCCTGTACTTAAAGGTTTTCCGGCGTTCGACCTGGATCGCATTGAAGTGCTGCGCGGCCCGCAGGGCTCGCTATTCGGGCGCAACACGCCAGCCGGCGTGGTCAAGTTCGATTCGGTCAAGCCGTCTTTCAAGCAGGAGGGATATGTCAGCGTCTCCGATGCCAGCTACAACACGGCCAATCTGGAGGCCGCCGTCAACCTGCCCATCAACGGCGAGCTGGCGGCGCGCATTTCCGTGCTCGACCAGCATCGCGACGACTGGGTCGGCAATTCCCATACCGGAAAAGCCGATCAATATGGCGGCTACAATGACAACGCGGCCAGGCTGCAGCTGCTCTACAAGCCCAATGCCGATTTCAGCGCCCTGGCCAATCTGCATGAGCGCACGATGAACGGCAGCGCATCGCTGTTCCGCGCAAATATCATTCAAAAGGGCACGGATAACCTGATTCCCGGCTTCGACAAGAACAATATCGCGACGGATGGCCAGAACGGCCAGCATCTCGATAATTACGGCGGCAGCTTGCGTCTGCAATGGAAACTGGGGGATTACACCCTGCATTCGACCACCGGCTACGAGACCGTGCGCATGTTCAGCCGCGGCGACGTCGATGGCGGTTATGGCGCGGTATTCGCACCGCCGTCCGGTCCGGGCTTGATTCCTTTTCCGGTCGAATCTGCCGACGGCACCTCTGGCCATCATCAATTCACGCAGGAATTCCGTCTGGAGTCTGACCGCAAGCAGAAGCTGAGCTGGCAGTCCGGCCTTTTTTTCTTCGACGAGAAATATAAGGTCGACAGCTACAGCTACAACTCTCTGGCCAACGGCGTGCTTACCGGCGATGTCAAGTCGCAGCAGAAAAACGATGCCTTGGCGGTGTTCGGATCGCTCAACTATGCATTGAGCGATCGCATCGACCTGCGCGCCGGCCTGCGCTATACCCACGACAAGAAGGATTTGGAAACGGCCGCCGTCAACAAGCCTGACGGCAGCTCCGACCTTGACAAATCGAACGGGCTGAGTGCGTCGACCAGCGTTTCGAAAATCAACTGGGACCTGAGCGGTGTCTACAAGCTGAGCGACACAACCAATCTCTATTCCCGCATCGCCACCGGTTTCCGCGGCGCTACCATCCAGCCGGCCGGCTCCTTCAATCCGATGTCGGTCGCCAATCCGGAAACGGTCACGTCGTACGAAGTCGGATTCAAGTCCGACCTGTTTGACCGGCGCGCGCGCCTTAACTTCGACATCTACAATTACGACGTCAAGAACCAGCAGCTGAGCGCCGTGGGAGGCACCTCCAACTCGACCATTCTTCTCAATGCCAAGAAGAGCGTGGGACGGGGAGCGGAGCTGGACCTCGAAACCTATCTGACGGAAAATTTGCTGATGACGCTCGGCGGCAGCTATAACTTCACCAAGATCGAAGATAAGGATCTTACCGTCGGCGCATGTGCGGCCTGTACCATACAGAACCCGACCTTCGTGAATGCCGCCGGCGCCACCCTGGTGCGCATCGACGGCAATCCTCTGCCGCAAGCGCCACGCTGGGTCGCCAACTTCACTTTGCGTTACGGATTGCCATACAAGAACGGTGAATTCTTCGCCTACACCGATTGGGTATATCGCAGCGCAGTCAACTTCACGCTCTACCGTTCCGCCGAATATGTCGGCAAGCCTTTGCTAACCGGCGGCCTGCGCCTCGGTTACAAGTGGGACCATGAGCGTTACGAACTAGCGCTGTTTGGCCGCAACATCACCAATCGCGTGCAATTGATCGGCGGCCTCGATTTCAATAACCTGACAGGCTTTGTCAACGACACCAATCCGCGGATCTTCGGCCTGCAGTTCACCACTCGCTTTTAATGCTGTAAGAAACGCGATTGACTTATGTCAAGGCCGTGCGAACTGTTGCAGCAATGTCCATGGGACCGGTGTTGGTAAGACGATACCGTTGCCAAATAAGCAGATGGCCGCAGCGCCATCTGTTGATCGGATATGTTTTTTCCATTTGATCCAGATACCTTTATTGCCCCCTTTCTTTAAACAACCTTCATGGCGCATCGCGAAGTTGGATTCCCAACATCGAAGCAAACAGCAGTGCAATAAATGCCAGCCTCTAACGCCACGTGACGTCCGGGCGTAAATCGACTGCGTCATCGTGACGCAAAATGACGCATTCCGGACCGTAACTGTCGGGTCCATGCATGCATCTAAAACCGGCCATTTTCTGGTGTGACCCATGCGACTGGGCCAGACCGGGTAAAGATGAGCGGGAAAAATTAGCTTTTCGACCTTCTTCCTTGGAATGGTATGGAGTTTGCTTGCTGTGCTTCACTGCACCTGCCAGAAAAAATCGAACGAACGCCAACGAGATGCCATACAGCGACGATGTTTCCTAAGAATGTCAGAACAATCTGAAATAATGAAGGCGCTGCGCTGTTGGCTGAGAGTTATCGTATTTCTGTGCCAAATCTCTCTCCCGATATCAGGAATTTGCCAGCAATTGCCATTGCACTACTACAACCAAGAGGATGGACTACGCAATCTCGGGGTTACCGCTCTCGCGCGGCAAGCGAACGGCTATGTCTGGGTCGGCACGGAAAACGGCTTGTTCCGCTATGACGGTGCGCGCTTTCAGCGGCTTGACATAAGCGACGAGACTGACGCCCTTTATATCGCCGCGCTGCATGTCGATGCGAGCGACCGCTTGTGGATCGGGACATTGAAAGGCTTGTATCAGTTGCAGGGCCAACGGCTCGCGCCCATGCGCTTTAACAATGCGGAGCTTGCTTTTCATTGGGGCCAGGTTTTTGCACAGCTTGGCCCGGACCGTCTGTTGGCGTTAAGCCACGACAGCATATGGCAGATCATGTCTGCGGACGGCGGAGCGACCTGGCAGGCGCAACCGTTTTTCAGCGCGGAGCAGTTGCTGCAGCATCCGGAGATGCAAGCCCTTCACAGTCTGCATGTCGGGCCGAAGGGGGATTTGTGGATGGGATGCGACCATTCGCTATGCCATTACGAGCAAGGCAAGCTAGTCGTCCTCGGCAAAAAAAACGGCCTGCCCGCCAAGAAATGGATGGCCATGCTGCACGACCGCCAAGGGACATTGTGGCTACGCGGTGAAAAACAGGTATTTGCATTGCCTGCCGACACCAGACTGTTCCTGAATCGCTCGCCACCGCAGGACGAGCAAAAGAAACAAGAACGCGTTCCTCTTCTCGCCGAGGACCACAACGGCATGATTTTGAGCCAGCAAGATAGCGGCCTGATTCGCTGGGATGGCCGGAACTGGCAATCCTTCGCCGAAGGCAATGGACTGACCGTGGGCGACGGCATCAGCGCCATCCTGCAGGGGGGGAACAATGGCCTCTGGCTAGGATCCGCCGGACATGGCCTGATTCATTGGCTTGGCTACCCCGACTGGGAAAACTGGACCTCGCGGCAAGGATTGCCTCACAACGTCGTATGGTCTTTTTTGCGCGATCGGGCTGGCCGGTTTCATGTCGGCACTCGCTCCGGATCGGCTGTACTGCAGAAAACGGGCGGCTTCGCCACGTTGCAAGGCCGCTACGGCGGCAGTTCACACGAGTGGATCGGCATGATCGAAGATGGCAAAGGGCGTGCCTGGGCCACCACACTTTCAGGAACTCTGGTGCGGCGAGAGCCTGGCGCCACGCAAGACACGGTGATCGCCAAACTGCCCGTGAGCAATGGCATGTTCTTCGACAGATCCGGACAGCTGTGGCTGAACACTCAGCGTGGACTGTATGTCATCAGGCAACCTGATGTCAGCAGCTTGCCGTTGCAGGTGAAGGAAATATCGTCGGTGACCGGAGCCAAAGACGTCAATGTTTTCCACGGCTGCCAAAGCGCTTCCGGCGTGCTGTGGTTCGTCTCCGACAAAGGCCTGCTGCGGTTCGATGGCAAGGAATGGAGCAATCCCCGCTTTGCCGGAAACCGCCCTCCTCGCGGAGAGCTGAATACCGTTGCCTGTTCGAGCAAGGGCAATTTATGGCTGGCTAGCCTGGACGCAGGACTTTGGCGTGCTACGGAACAGGATGGCACGTTGGCGATCCATGACATTACCCCGCCGCAGCTGCAAAGGCAAAGCGTTCTGGCGCTGCTTGAGGATAGCCGCGGTTGGCTGTGGGTCTCCAGCGACGCCGGAGTCGCTGTATGGAATCGCAATCAATGGCGGTTTTTTAATCAGCAAAGCGGCATGGTCTGGAGCGACAGCAATACCGACGCCCTGTATGAAGATAGCGATGGTTCGATATGGGTAGGAACCAGCAATGGCGCTTCACATATTCTGCGGCCGGAATCCCTGTTTTTACCGCTTTCCCTGAACGTATTGGTGGAAAGCATCACCGGCGACGGCCGGCAACTGCCCTCGGACAAGCCGGTTCGTTTGCCATGGACATCCGGAGCGCTGAATTTCAGATTCGCAGCGCTTTCGTTTCAGAATCATGAGGCAATCGAATTTCATTATCGAATGCAAGGTCTGGAGCAGGCGTGGTCGCAGACCGCCACGCCTGAGGTACGCTACTCGGCTTTGCCGCCCGGCCGTTATCGTTTTCAAGTTACGGCAGAGAACGTTGCCATGCAGGCGTCTTCACCGGCGGTGGAAATTGAAATCGTGATTCTTGCGCCTTGGTGGCAGACCACGTTTTTCTATTATGTTTGCGCTGCACTTTTGTTGCTGGTGCCATTCTTGCTGCAGCGTAATCGTATCCGCCGATTGCTCGCTCGGCAGCGCTTGAAGGAACGATTGGCGCGTGAGCGCGCTTATGAACTCGAACAGTCGCGAGAAGAGGAGCGCAAGCATCTGACGCGCGAAATTCACGATGAACTTGGCCAATACCTGTCGGCAATGCGCATGGGGGTTTCGGTGATCGGTATCGAGTTCGGGGAGAACAATCCGGCACTGCAAGGAAAAGTCCAACGGCAAGTGTCGCTGGTCGACAGCACCATCAAGATAGTACGTAACATTGTTTCTGCGCTACGTCCGGGGGCGCTGGATATGGGGATGGTGCCAGCGTTGGAATGGCTGGCGAATGAATTTTCGGAAAACACCGGTATTCCATGCACTTTGCAGATCGATGAAAAAACAATCGTCCTGGACGAGAAACGCGCGACAACTTTTTTTCGCATTGTGCAGGAATCCCTGACCAATATCGGTCGTCATGCACAAGCCAGCCAGGTGGAAATCCGGTTGCATAGAAAAGATGCGCAATATCTGCTGGAAGTGCGCGACAACGGCAGGGGGTTCGATCCTCTCCTGCGCAAGAAAAAATCATTCGGCCTGACCGGCATCCGGGAGCGGGCTTTTATGCTCGGCGGCAGTGTCGACATCGTCAGCGTACCGGGTGCCGGCACCACTATCCGGGTTCAGATTCCGGTCGAAGATGCCGGGAAGGCCAAATGAACGGAGTTCGCTGCCAGAAATAGTTTTTCTGACTTAATGGCCGTGACGCGGACGACCGACTGCAGATACTCGCCTTGCCTGGCGGCTTAGCAGCAGTGTTACTACTGCCGACACTGCCAGCGTTGCCGCAACTACGTAGAGGCCGGCAGCATATCCGCCGGTCGCATTCTTCAGCCAGCCGATCGCAAACGGGCCAACGAAGCCGCCAAGATTGCCTACGGAGTTGATCATTGCTATGCCGGCGGCAGCACCTGCTCCCGAAAGGAAGGAACTTGGCATTGCCCATAACGGCGCTTTGGCGGAACTGATACCGACATTTACCGCGACAAGTGCAAGAACCACCAACAACGCTGTCGTCGCCAGGCCGGCAAAAACAAGACCTATGCATGCAAGTACACAAGGAATCACGACGTGCCAGGTGCGCTCTACCGTGCGATCCGAATGCTTCGCCCATAGGATCATGGCGACCACAGCGGCAACACTCGGCACACCGGTCAGCAATCCGGTTTCCCATGGAGTAAAGCCAAATTCACGAATGATCAGCGGCGCCCAAAGGCCCAGCGTATAAAGGCCGGCGGAGGTGCCGAAATAGATGAGCGCGAGAGCCAGAACACGAGGGTCTTTCAATGCGCTGAGCGCCCCGGCAGTGTGGCCGGTATTGGATTGTTTGGCATCTGCTTCACTCTTCAGCTTGGCAATCAGCCAATCACGCTCATCGGCTGCCAGCCATTCCGCTTTCGAAGGTGTATCGGTTAGATACTTCAATACGAAAAAGCCAAGAATCACTGTCGGGACTGCCTCAATGATGTACAGCATCTGCCAGTCAGCCAAGCCGAAGACGGGGGGCAACTGCATGATTGCGCCTGACAATGGGGAGCCGATCGCGACAGAAATCGGCGCCGCGGCCATGAACCAGGCTGCCGCGACTGCGCGTTGTTTCACCGGGAACCACAAACTCAAATAGAGAATGATTCCGGGGAAGAAGCCTGCTTCGGCAACACCCAGCAAGAAACGCAGTACATAGAAGCTGTTCGGTCCGACAGCAAAGGCCGATATTGCAGAGATGATGCCCCAGGTGACCATCACTCGTGCGATCCAGATACGTGCGCCGACACGATGAAGTATCAGGTTGGACGGGACTTCAAACAGGAAGTAGCCGATGAAAAACAGGCCGCCGCCCAAGCCAAATGCCGTGGGCGAGAGGCCGATTGCCTTATTCATCGTCATTGCAGCAAAGCCAACGTTGACACGGTCGAGGAAGCTGACAAAGTAAAGCACCATGACAAACGGAATGATGCGCCACATGAGCTTGCGGGATACGCGTGATTCGAGATCTGATTTCATTGTCTCCTCCTTGGAGGTTATAGCGTTGCATTGTTAAATTCAGACGAAAGGCGTCCGCTCCTGCTTTGAATATTCCTTTAGATATTGTCTGGCTGAGCAGCAATGAAAATGGCGCGAAAGTCATTCACGTTGGTCAGCGTGGGGCCGGTGACGACCGAATCACCGAGTGCCTGAAAAAAACCATGAGCATCATTGTTTTCAAGGCTTGCGAGCGGATGGATGTCATGCTTCCTTGCGCGTGCAAGGGTGTCGGGTCTCAGCAGAGCGCCAGCTATTGCTTCCTGGCCGTCCATGCCATCCGTGTCGCCGGCGATAGCAAAGACGCCATCTTCTCCGTCCAGGGCGATGCCTAGCGACAGCAGGAATTCGACGTTGCGCCCACCGCGGCCGTTGCCGCGGATCGTGACAGTAGTTTCCCCACCCGACAGCAAAACGCAGGGAGGCGTAAATGGTTGAGCGCGTCGATTGACCTGCCTGGCAATCGCTGCCATGACTTTGCCGACGTCGCGTGCTTCGCCTTCAATGGCGTCGCTGAGAATATGGGCGCTGATCCCGACCTCTTTAGCAAGCTTGGCCGCGGCTTCCAGGGCAAGTTGAGGCGTGGCAATCAGATGCGTTTCGATATGCGGAAGGCGAGGATCGTCCGGCTTCAAGGATTCTGAGCGCCCGCTTTCCAGCAAGGCGATCACTGCCGGCGCCACCTCGATGGCGTAACGGCGCAGCACGGCAAGCGCATCCGCACAGGTAGAGGCATCTGCTACCGTCGGACCCGAGGCGATGTCATTCAAGCCGTCTGCCGGCGCATCGGAAATAATCAGATTGACGACGCGAGCGGGATAGCAAGCCGCCGCCAGACGGCCGCCCTTGATGGCGGAGAGATGGCGGCGCACGCAGTTCATTTCAGAGATGCTGGCGCCGCTGGCCAGCAGCGCTTGATTGATTTCCTGCTTGTCCTGCAGCGTCAGGCCTTCAGCCGGCAATGGCAGTAGTGCAGAGCCGCCGCCAGAGATCAGGCAAAGAACCATGTCGTCCGCGGTCAGTCCGCTGACGCATTTGAGAATTCTTTCAGCGGCTTTCAGGCCGTTTGCGTCAGGCACAGGATGCGATGCCTCCAGAATCTCGATTCGTCGGCAAGGAACCGCATAACCGTAACGAGTAACGACGATGCCTTCCAGCGGCCCGCTCCAGTTGTCCTCGACAGCCTTGGCCATTGCCGCAGACGCCTTGCCTGCGCCAATGACAATCAAACGTCCACGAGGAGGCGCCGGCAAGAATTCCGGAACGCGCGAAGTCGGCTGCGCGACCGCAACAGCGGCGCCAAACATGTCTTTCAACAAGCGATCGATGCGCGTAACGGATTGGGCGTCGAAACTGCCGGAAAGCTTGGGATCGTTGGAAGTGCTCATTTCCCGGTCCTCGTCGAAAGCAACCGGAACGCAGTAAGTGCAATAAACATGATGTCTCCAGCTTTATTTTTGCAAGGAGTAATGAAACCGCGGCTCAGTGCAGGCCGGTTTGCTCCCCATATTTTTATGTTTTGTCTGCCCGGACTTGCCGGGCGGCTGATGGCTACGCAGCAGCTTTTTCTGCCGGAACTGCGGCCTTTTCAAGGAATGCACAAACAGCGGCAGTCACTTGCGCTGTTGTGGCGTTGCCGCCCAGATCGCGGGTATGCAAGGAAGTGTCGGCGGTAACTGCTTCGACAGCGTGCATGACGCGCTTTGCGGCGTCGTATTCGCCCAGATGTTCGAGCAGCATCACAACCGACCAGAAAGTACCGACCGGGTTGGCCAAGCCCTTGCCCATGATGTCGAATGCCGAACCATGGATCGGTTCGAACATCGATGGGTAGCGGCGCTCCGGATCGATATTGCCGGTCGGCGCAATACCCAGGCTGCCGGCCAGTGCCGCTGCCAGATCGCTCAGAATATCTGCGTGCAGATTGGTGGCGACGATCGTGTCGAGCGTTGCGGGACGGTTGACCATGCGCGCCGTTGCCGCGTCGACCAGTTCTTTGTCCCAAGTCACATCAGGGAATTCTTTTGCAATTTGAACCGCGATTTCATCCCACATCACCATGGCGTGACGTTGCGCATTGCTCTTGGTGACGACGGTCAGCAACTTGCGTGGGCGGGATTGCGCCAGACGGAACGCGAAGCGCATGATGCGTTCCACACCGGCACGCGTCATCATCGAGACGTCAGTTGCTGCTTCGATCGGATGGCCTTGGTGCACGCGGCCACCGACGCCGGCATATTCGCCTTCCGAGTTTTCACGGACGATTACCCAGTTCAGGTCGTCTTGCTTGCACCGCTTCAACGGCGCATCGATGCCCGGCAGAATGCGGGTCGGGCGCACGTTGGCGTATTGATCAAAGCCTTGGCAGATTTTCAGGCGCAGGCCCCACAGGGTAATGTGATCAGGAATATCCGGGTCGCCTGCCGAACCGAACAAGATTGCGTCCTTGTCACGCAGCGCATCCAGACCATCGGCCGGCATCATCGCGCCGGTCTTGCGGTAGTAATCGCCGCCCCAGTCAAAATCTTGGAATTCGAATGCAAATGTCTTGTTTGTCTTGGCCAGCGCTGCGAGCACCTGTCGGCCCGCGGGAACGACTTCCTTGCCGATGCCGTCACCCGGAATAGTTGCGATGCGATAGGTTTTCATGCCTCCTGCCCTTTCAAAAAATGTTTGGTGTGCGTGCACTTTACCCTCCATTTATTTGCAAAAACCGGTGCTAAACTTAAAGCATTCTTAACTTTAATTTACAAGTGAGAGACCATGCAAGATACCGTTCTTCCGTCCGATTTGAGCTTTTTCTCGACGCTGGCAGCCTCTGGAAGCCTCAGCGCTGCCGCCCGCGAGTTGGGGCTGACAGCAGCTGCAGTCAGCAAGCATTTGACGCAAATGGAGAGCCGCGCTGGCGTGCCGCTGGTTAATCGGACGACTCGGCGCATGATGCTGACGCCGGAGGGCGAGCTTTACCTGGAGCATGCGCGCCGGATTCTGGATGAAATAAACGAACTTTCGGAGTTGCTTGGCAGCGCCAAGAAGCGGCCGGAAGGTCTGCTGCGCGTCAACGCAACACTTGGGTTCGGGAGAAGTCATGTTGCACCGGCGATCTCTAAATTCGTCGCTGCTTATCCGCAAGTCTCGGTACAACTGCAACTTTCGGTTACGCCGCCGCCGCTGACTGACGACGCATTCGACGTCTGCATCCGGTTCGGCGAGCCGCCGGATACGCGCGTCGTCGCGCGGCGCCTGGCTCCCAATCGACGCGTGTTATGCGCGACGCCGGCTTACCTGGCGCGGCGTGGTACGCCAATCACCCCGCACGATCTGGCGAAGCACAATTGCATCGGTATTCGGCAAGGGGATGAAGCTTACGGCGTCTGGCGCCTGACGACCGGAAGCGGGGCGGCCAGGAAGACGGAGACCGTGAAGATCCGCGGAAATCTGACAACCAATGATGGCGAAATCGCCGTGAAATGGGCTCTGGATGACCATGGGATTTTGTTGCGAGCCGAATGGGATATCAAACAGTATCTGCAGGACGGCAAGCTGGTTCAGGTGCTGCCTCATTGCGAGACGCCCAACGCAGATATTTTTGCGGTCTATTCACAGCGTCATCAGATGTCGAACCGCATTCGTGCGTTCGTGGACTTTATTGCGGAAGAGTTGGCGCCTGCTACGCAATAGAGACTTTGCGGGATCTTTGAAAACGGCTTAATCGCCGCACCGTCAGCGCAAGGAAATCCAGCTGCGGGTCTTGCCCATGTAGCCAGCACCGATCAGTCCGATACGTATTTCTCCGTTGTCTCCATTGTCTCCGTTCTCTCTTTTTATGTCGATTTTTTTCTGGCGCAGATTGATCCCGGAAACCGTCCGAGGCGGCAGTAGCGATGGGCGGCAACTCAGGTTTGCTGCTGCCATGCCTTGCTTTCCAGCGCTGCGATAAAACGCGATTCGGGCCACTGTTGCTCAAGCGCCTGGAGCATGATTTGCTGCTGCGTCTGTGGCGCCATGCCGTCGATGGGCTGGTCGCGGTCGAGATTGCTCGGAAACGCATAACCTTCAGCGCAGGCTGCGATCGCATTTCGCATCTCGCCGTCGGAGAAATTTCCCTGTGTGCGTAGCATTTGCAGGGCGGCGTAGAGCGTCTTGCTCATCAGCTTGCGGTCCAGTGTTTCCATCGCTCGCCCGAAAGGCGATGACACCTGGAGCAGATTGGCGATGCGCCGGACGTCGGGCGAACGGTTGTGGCCGGCGGCATGAAACAGGGCAGGGTTGAAAAACACGGCATCCCCCATCGATAGCGGCAGTTGCACATGGTGTCGCTCGAAGTAGTCGCGGAACCCGGGTTGATGATAGGCCAGAAAGCCGGCCTTGTAATTCTGCGAGTAAGGCAGGTAGAGCGTTGGGCCGGTGGCCAGCGGCATGTCGCAATGCGCGACGGCGCCTTGCAAGGTCAGGGCGGCGGACATCTGATGGACATGCGCCGGATAGCTGGCGCACGCGCTTGTCGGCTGGAATCCCAGATGGTAGTCGCGGTGCGGTGATTGGGCGGCCCCGCCCGGATTCACGACGTTGACCTGTGAGGTCATCTGGTAAGCCGGACCAAGCCAGGCCTGGCAGATCAAGGCGAAAATGGGATTGCCATAGTAGCGTGCGAAGGCAGAAGGTGCGCGCAGACACAGCTTTTGCTGGGCATTCCAGATGCGATCGTTGGCGCCGGGTTTGGCGAAGTGATCGCCGCCGGCGCGGCCGCTGGCATGTTGCTCCGTAATCAGGGTCCGGAATACGCTGTTGACTTCTTCCATCGTGTCCAGATCGCTCACCGCGCGTTTTAGCACGACCAGGCCTGGACCGTTCATCAGCGCATCCCCCCATTCCGCCTGCAAGGCGCGCAGGGAAGCCGCGCTGGAGGACAGCCCCCGCACGGCATCGCAATCGTAGATCAGGATATTCGATTGCACCGCCGCAGCCAGCGGATAGTCGGCCAGCTCGGTATGCCGGCTGACGATACGGATGAAGTCATCGAGCTTGCAAGCTTGTTCCGACAGCCAGAACGCGTCCGACGGCGGTTTTGCACCGGCTTTTGTTGCCATCATGTTTTGTTCCCCTGTTTTTAAAATGTACAATCAGTATAGGGACAGGAGCCCATATTCCACATCAGGAAATCCCTCAAAAATCCCTCAAAAATCGACCGCAAACGGATACCGCATGGCGCATCAATTTCCACTCAAAGTCGTGGCGCTGCAGGCCGGCGTCAGCGTCGCCACCGTCGACCGCGTGTTAAAGCAACGCGGCGGCGTACGCCGCTACACGGTGCAACGCGTGCTGCAGGCACTCGATGAACTGGGAAGGCAACGCGAGCAGGTCGGCTTGTCCGGCCGGAAATTCATGATCGATGTGGTCATGGTGGCGCCGCAACGGTTTACCGATGCAGTCCGCTTCGCTCTAGAGGCGGAACTGCCATCGCTGCATCCGGCGGTTTTGCGTTCGCGCTTTCATCTGCATGAGACCCTTGATGCGGAAAGGATCGTCGCATTGCTTGATCGCATCAGGAAAAACGGTTGCCACGGCGTGCTGCTGAAGGCGCCGGACCTGCCCCCGGTGATAGCGGCGGTTGAGCGACTGGCCGCGGCCGGCATCCCGGTGGTAACGTTGGTGACAGACATCCCGGGCTCGGCCCGCAGCACCTATGTCGGCATGGATAACCGTGCGGCAGGAGAAACTGCGGCATATCTGATCGGCCAGTGGATTGGCGTCGGGAAAAAGCAGGACGTGCTGGTTAACCTGAGCAGCAATCGCTTTCACGGCGAAGAAGAGCGGGAGATGGGATTTCGGCGTGCGCTACGCGAGCATCACCGCCATCTCAGGATAGTCGAAGTAAGCGAAGGCAATGGTATCAACGGCGCCACCGAGTCACTGGTACGGCAGGCATTGTCCGATCATCCGGACATTACAGCCGTCTACTCGATCGGCGGAGGAAACGCCGCCATCGTGAAGGCGTTCCAGAATGCCGGCCGGCGCTGCAAAGTCTTCGTCGGTCACGATCTGGATGCCGATAACCTTACGCTGCTCAAGTCGGGGGGCATCAATGCCGTGCTACATCACGATCTGCGCCAGGATATGCGACGGGCATGCCAGGACATACTGAGAGCGCAAGGCGCGCTGCCGACATTAAAAAAAGCGATGCCCTTGTCCAGTATCCAGATCGTCACGCCATTCAATATGCCGACTCCGGCTGTCGGCCAGCCGTGAACAGTCCGAACTTTTAAATCTATCCGGGGTCGTTATGGGGATGATGTGGCCCGATAAAATCACCGCATTGAATAATTGATTTGACCTGACAATCGCCTTCCTCAAATCTGGCAACTGTCAGATCAGATCGCGTTTAATACAACGCCTGTCGAGCGCGACATGATCGTGCAGCGGGACTGGCGAGCCCTGATCCGCTACGGCGTGATTTTCTTCTTGCTGGAGAAACTTGGCGCCACGGTCGGCGTATCCAATCTCCACATCTATGCCGCCATGCGTGGCGAATCGCTGGCAGATTTCCAGAAGACCCGCAACGCACCGGGAGCGCTCTATTCAGTCGCGTCGTCAGCTTCGGCAAGCGCTGCAGACTGGGAAAAAGGAGCTGATCCCGCCGCCGAGCGTTGAGCTAGCAAGGTATGAGCCCCAGATCCCGGACGGCCTGATATGGTAGCTCCTGCGCCTGTCCGGTTCAGCGCGGCAAGCACTTGTACAACAAATAGTGCGAGTCAGATAGGCCAACTTCAACGTCAACAGCCACAATGTTAGCTACGGGCTGAGATGCAACGCAATCCCGCTGCTTCGGTTAACCCGACGCATCACTGCCCGCCATACCCGGCATCGATCACCAATTCGCTGCCGGTGACAAAGCGGCTGGCGTCCGACACCAGATACAGAGTCGCCGCCGCCACATCGGTAGCGGCCCCGCTCTCCCTTAACATCTGCAACTCGGCCCGGTCGCTCAACATCTGCGTCAGATCGCCGGCGTCGCGCATCGCCTCCGCCAGCGCCGGTGGGCGAAGGAAGCCGGGTTGGATGGAATTGACGCGGATATTGCACGAGGCGTAGCGCTGCGCGTTCAGCCCGGCCAGACGCAGTGCCTCTGTCGATGCATAGTCGCTCCGGTCCTGGCGGCCTTCGGCCATGTTGTATAGCGACAGCACGTTGACGATTGAGCCGCCGCCAACCCGCACCATCGCCGCCAGCACATGCTTGCTGCAGACGATGCCGCCGTTGAGATTGAGCTGCGCCGCCCTTTCCCATTGCCGCAGCGGCAGGCCCGGCGCGGACGGATGATCGACATCGACGCCGGCGCTGTTGACCAGGATGTCGATGCGGCCGAAATGGGCTTCGGCCTCCGCCACCACCCGCCGCACTGCGTCGTCGTCGCTGACATCGCATTTCCAAAATTTTGCCTGGCCCTGTCCGCTGCCGAGCAAGCCGGCGACGGCGCGCCCTTCGCCTTCGCGTACATCCAGAATCGCCAGGCGCGCCCCGGCCGCCGACAGCGCGCAGGCGATGTGCAGGGCTATACCGCGTGCCGCGCCGGTGATCAGGGCGACCTTGTTTGCGAGGGGGAAGTATGTCGACAAATGGCTCATTGGGCTTTCCTTGTGATCTTCGGTTGCAAATAATGCGGACGATTTATCCGCGCATCTTTGGTGACGTCGACAATTTGTCGGATCAAAGCCCTATGCGCACTTTTCTCCACCGATCGTTGCGCTAGTGCATGCAAAGATATTAATGAAAATCAATATTTTGACAGGTAGAAAATAAGACTTTTTAGGTCTTGTAGTTCAACCTAAAATGCACTTCATGTCAACAGGTTGTTGTTCGACCATATGGGTCGAATGGAGATTTGTTGATGAAAAAAACACAGAAAGATATCCAGTTGGCAAAAGCTGTGGGCAAGATGATCGCCAAACGGAGAGATGAAGCCGGCTTGACGCAAGATGTTGTTGCCGAACGATTGGGGGTTGGGTATGAGGCTGTTTCACGCATGGAACGTGGGCTAAGTATGCCCACGGTGGGGAAGCTGATTCAATTGGCTGAAATTTTTAATTGCTCAGTAGGAAAACTGTTGATTGAATCAAGTAATCGGGCTGAAGATCAAAGCATGTTGATTGCTAGTATGATAAGTAAATTATCTGAGGAAAATAGAACTTTTGTATTGGAAATTTTGGAAAAACTGTCATCTCATTTGACGGAAGGTTAGCTGATTGCGTAGTGTTCAACTTCTTAACGGTCGCCGCAAAACCACCTAATGATCGTGTCATTCCCAGTGGAGTAGTCGGAGGCATTGATTGCAGTAGCGACCAAACCCGCAGCGATGTCGGTGATCGCATCAATGCAGATGAGTCCCTTTGTCTGGGCCGCCTTAAGGCAGAGGTAATTGCTTTGGCTGACTACCTGCACCTAACGCCCGCTACCAAGGAAATCTACTATGAGCGCGATGGTAGCATCGGGGCTTTCTTCCATCAGCCAGTGGCCAGCCTTGGGGACTACCGCTTCCTGGACGTTGACGGCCGCGTTGCGCATGACAACCGCCATGGTGGCGCCGAGCGACTTCTCGCCACCGATGGCAAGCACGGGCATGGTGAGCTTGGTCTGCGATGCAATCCGGTTATCTGCAACGTCCTTGGCGGCGATCGAGTTGAATTGAGCAAAGGCAGCTCGCATCGCGCCGGGTTGCGCATACTGCTTGGTGTAATAAACGCGTGTCGCCTCATCCACTTTAGACGGATCGCCCGCGAACTCATTCCAGAATCGATCGAGATAGATCCGTTCGCGCCCGGCCACCAGGCGTTCGGCATCCGCACCTCCGAAATTGAAATGCCACAGCTGTGGACTGAGAACGATCTGATCCCAGGGGGCGACTCCCGGAACAGGAGCGTCCATGACAACCAGCTTTCCCACTTTGTCCGGGTATCTTGCGGCATAGGCATACGCAACCATGGTGCCGATATCGTGACCGACGACGGCGGTATGGTCCTGTCCAAATTTCACAACGACAGCCCGAATGTCGGCCGCCTGCGTCATTTTGTCGTATCCACCGGCCGGTCTCGAAGACAATCCGATTCCGCGCAAATCAGGCACGATCACAGTATGGCTCTTGGCAAGTTCCTTTGCCAGCGGCCCCCACATGGCGCCGGTATCGCCAAAGCCATGAATCAGCACTACCGCCGGGCCGGTTCCGCCGGATCGGACAAAGATGTTTACTCCGTCTGGTGTGGTGATGGTGCGAGTCTGAAATCCAGTTGGCAGAGTGGGCTCCGCAGCTGCCGTTACTTGGGCAATGAATGCGCCGCATAATATTGCGGCAAAGATGATTGCGCCTCTTCTCATGATCAGACTCCCTATTCAAAATAGTGAAAAATTCCTCGGAAATGGCGTCAACTCCGATTAACCATAGCATCTCTAAAGCGAAACGCTTCCACACATGATTAAACAGGCTGATCACGTGCGGGTAATCGATGCGCCGCCATCGATCAACGAAGCCGTACCGGTGATAAAAGAAGAGTCATCCGAAGCCAGGTACAACACCGAACGCGCCAACTCCTCCGGCTGCGCGGCGCGTTTCAGTGCATGCAGGTTGGTGATGAACGCTTGCGATTCGGCGGTATTGTTCATGTCGCGATACATTTGCGTGTCAACTGCGCCCGGCAAAATCGCATTGACACGGATCCCTTGCGGGCCGTATTCGGCCGCCAGCGCCTGGGTCAGCCCAATCAGGCCGGATTTGCTGGCTGCATAGGCTGCCACCCCGGGGAATGCAAAGCTGTGGCCAACAAAGGTCGAAGTGAAAATGATAGAGCCGGCGCCGGTTTTCAGCATCGCCGGGATTTGATGCTTGGCGCCCAGAAAACCACTGGTGAGATTGGTGTTTAGCGCCGTAGTCCAACCCTGTTCCGAGACGCCGGTAGTTGGCCCCATTTCTCCCAGAATGCCGGCATTGTTGAAAGCCACGTCGAGACGCCCGAATTTTGCCAATGCCAATTCAACCAGGGCTTGTGCATAGCTTTCGCTGGTGACATCGCCAGCCAGGGCGACGGCAACGCCACCCTCTGCAGTGATCTCGGCAACCAAGCTATCGAGTTCGGCCTGACGCCTTGCTGCAACTACCAGTTTGGCGCCCTCGCTGGCAAACAGCTTTGCCGTGGCGCGACCAATCCCTGCGCTTGCGCCTGTGATGATAGCGACTTTTCCATTTAATCGATTCATGATGTTGCTCCTAAGAAATTATTCATTGACAGTTGGCTTACTGATTGGGCAGTAACGCGTTAGCTCGGCCCGTGGAAACACTATATGACTCACAAATACATTCATCAATACGATAAAAATGCATAATACGTTCAGCATTTATGAATCAACTACCGGGAAGAAAACGATGGATCGCATGCGTGCCCTTGAGGTATTTGTAGAGGTGGTACGAAAAAATGGCTTTGCTCGCGCGGCTGACGCCCTGGAGACCTCTCCTGCCAACGTGACGCGTTATATCCGCGATCTGGAATCCCATTTAGGCACCAGGCTGCTCAATCGCAGTTCACAGAAAATGTCACTGACGGAAAGCGGCGAGGCGCTCTTTGAACGGGCCAAGGTCTTACTTGAAGAAGTCGCCGAAATTGAACTGATCGCATCATCGGCCACCATGAAACCGCGCGGAGTGCTACGTATCAATGCGCCGCTAAGTTTCGGCATTCTCCATCTGGCGCCACTCTGGCCGCAATTTTTGCTCCGGTATCCCGAAGTGGAGCTGAATATCGCACTGATTGACCGCGTAGTGGATATCGTTGAAGAAGGCTATGACTTGGCGATTCGCATCTCACGTACCGGTTCGAGCTCCTATGCGGCGCGCAAACTCGCCACCTCACACAACATCGTCTGTGCCTCTCCTGCCTATCTGCGCAAACACGGGACGCCGATAGTTCCATCTGATCTGACGCGGCACGCTTGTATCGGATACAGCTACGCTGCGACCGCCGACGAATGGAACTTCATGGATGCCGACGGCAAGGCGAACCCGGTAAAAGTGTCATGCGTCATGCACACCAATAATGGCGATACTGCCCGTTCGGCGGCGCTGGCAGGGCTAGGCATCATCTGGCAACCCAGCTTCCTGATCGGCGCCGACTTGAGCGCCGGGCGACTCATACCGCTGCTGCCGGGCTACCGGTTGCCGGACATTGATGTTCTGGCTGTTTATCCGAGCCGCCGTCATCTCAGCGCGAAGGTTCGTGTAATGATCGATTTCCTCGCCGACGCCTTCAAAGGGACACCGCCATGGGACGTCAATGCCTAGTTCGGCACTTTAGTTACTACCGGCCGCCTTCCTATGCAAAATCCGTTTTGCCTTTCTTGCGCGGTGCAGATGTGAAAGACCACAGATTGGTTTTGCCGATTTTTCAAAGCGTAGTCACGACGGGGATAGGTCGATGCAGGGGTAACGACGTTTGATCGGCAGGATGTCTTCACATTGCCGGCATTTAGATCAGCCAAACGCAGTCCGATGAAAATGGCACTTGGCTTGTGAGAGCTACTCAGGGATAGACCCTGAGTAGCTTGCCACGACACCGATCGCTATAGCCTGCATGTGTCTGGCCATCACGTCCGGCGGCAACGCAAAGTCCGTTCTCACCCATTCCTTGGCGATCTGGTAGAGCGCGCCGACGATTCCTTGCGCCAGGACTACCGTTTGAAATTTAGGGTGGCCTTTTGGCGTTATCCCGGAAAAAAGCACATTGACTAACAGGTCTGTCGTCGCGGCCAGCTCCTTCGCGTAATGGGCATCGACAAATGCGCTTACTCCTTCCATCTCGAACAGTGTCAATCGTGCTGCGGCCGGATTGGCACGAATTTCCGAAAAATAGGACTGGGCCGCTGCCATGAATTTTTCCGAAGGAGTGTCGTCTTTTCTTGCCATGGAATCGAGCGCTTTCACCCGGAGATCGTGCATGACGGCAGTGCAAGTCGCGCATAGTAACTCCTCGCCATTGGCAAACGATTCATAAAAATATCGCTCAGTCAGTCCTGTGCTCAGACAAATTGTCTTGACCGATGTGGCACGGAATCCCGCGCTGCCATACAGGGCGATGCCGCCCTCGATCAAACGGCGACGACGCTCTGCTATTCGCTCGTCTAAGCTCACTCCCCGATATCGCTTTTGCGATGCGCTATTTGCATTTTGCAAACTTGTTTCCGACATTCTGGATGATCCTCTTTCAAAATAAGGTGCAGTCATATATTGACACGATAACGTGTCAGATGTAAAGTGAGGTATGACATGTGTGCATGTCAGATTTGAGGTCTGATTTTTGAATCGCTGCAATCTCATCAAAAACTGCAAAAAGGGAGGAGGCAATTCGATGCACCGCAAAACCATCCATTTTGATTCTCACGGGACGCGATGTGCGGCCTGGTTCTTCGAGTGCGGCCTTCCGGGAAAACGTCCCTGCATTGTCCTCGCCCACGGATTGGCCGGCATCAAGGAGATGCGCCTTGATGCGTATGCGGAGCGGTTTGCAACCGCCGGTTACCACGCGCTGGTGTTCGATTACCGGCATTTCGGAGAAAGTGACGGCGTGCCGCGTCAACTCCTGGATATCGCGAAGCAGCATCAGGATTGGCATTTAGCAATCAAATTCGCGCGCAGTCAGCCGAACGTCGACCCTAAACAAATCGCCTTGTGGGGCTCTTCGCTGAGCGGTGGTCATGTCATTGCGGTTGCCGATCAGGATCGTTCTGTCGCCGCAGTCATTTCACAGGTACCCCATATGCTTGGACTCACCTCAGGACTGGCAGGAGGACTGGTCAGTGGAACGCGCCTGATGTTGCACGCGATGGCGGACGTCTTCGCCGGTCTGATCCGTGGTTCACCCCACTATGTGAATGCCTCGGGCAAACCAGGCGAGTTGGCTCTCATGACCGCCACCGGTGCTGCTGACGGTTACCTTCATCTTGTACCAAAAGGTAAGTCGTTTGATCAGCGTGTTGCGGCTCGCTTCGCCCTGTCGGCGATGTCTTATTCGCCCGGCAGAAAACTACGCACTTTGTCGATGCCGGCCTTGCTTCAAGTTGGCTTAAAGGACAGCACAACCCCTGCGTCCGGGGCGTTGAAGTCGTGCCGGGGTGCCAAGACAGCCACCTTAAAGACATATGACACCGGACACTTCGAGCCCTATGTCGATCCTCTGTTTGAAACGTTCGTCGGCGATCAATTGAGGTTTCTGCACGACGTTTTGAAATGACGCGCCCCGTTCAAGGAGAAATGCATGACGCAACGAATGAGTGTATTCATCACCGGTGCCGCCAAAGGCATCGGCGCCGAAATGGCTCGCCTGTTTTCAAGCAAGGGATGGATTGTTGGGATAACTGATATCAACCAGAATGATCTGGCTGCGCTCAGATCAGAACTTGGACAGCAGCATTTCTACAGGCAACTTGATGTGACTGTCTCCGAACAGGTTGAGTCAGCGCTTGCTGAATTTGCCGCCATGAGCGGTGGTGCTATAGACGTTGTCGTCAACAACGCGGGAATTGCCTTCATAGACGATTTCGAAAAACTGTCATTGCAAAAACATCTCGCAGTGACCGAGGTTAACGTCAAGGGGGTACAGATTGGTAGCTACCATGCGTTGCCTTATCTGAAAAAATCGAAACGTGCTGCGCTGGTGAACATGTGCTCGTTGAGTTCCGAGTATGGGGTTCCCAGCGAAGCTTCCTATTCAGCCAGCAAATTCTGGGTCAAAGGCTTTACCGAGGCGCTGAATATTGAATGGGAGCGGCATGGCATCTATGTCTGCGGCGTGATGCCCAATTTTGTCGCGACACCCATGATGGACGCAGCACATGGACCGATTGTTGATTCCGTCGGCATCCGTTTGACACCTGCTGATGTCGCAAAAACTGTATGGCGCGCAGTCCAACGACAAGGGAAAGTACATTGGGAAGTCGATACATGGCGGCCGATACTGATGCGTTCGATTAGCAAGCTTCTGCCAGCAACGTTGCGGCGGACCATGATCAAGCGCGTGTCCGGCTACTGAAGTCATATTGAGACAGGCCGCACCATGAAAGCCGAAAGGAGATTCAATGAAGAAGTTTGATCTAAAAGATAAAACAGTTCTCATAACTGGTGCTTCCGGAGGAATTGGCAAGGCAGTTGCCGAACGGTTCTATGCATGCGGCGCGAACCTGGTATTGACGGACCTGTCCCAAGAAACGCTTGACGCCGCGTTCGCCGGAATGGCAAGGGAACGGATTCTATTAAGCGCCATGGATGTTACCGACATGACCGCCACAAAAGCGGTTGTCGCTAACGCAATCAAACGATTTGGGCGACTCGATATGGCATTCGCCAATGCTGGGATCAGCACGAAAACTCCTGCCACGATGCTGACGATGAGCGAGGATGAGTTTCAGAACGTTGTGAAAGTCGATTTGTTCGGAGTTTGGAACACCGTAAAGGCCAGCCTGCCGCACGTTCTTGCGGCTAAGGGGCATATCCTGATTACCGCGTCCGTCTACGCCTTCATTAATGGAATGGTGAATGCACCGTACGCAGCGTCAAAAGCGGCAGTCGAATCACTTGGGAGGGCATTGCGAGCTGAGCTGGCTGGAACCGGGGCGACGGCGGGTGTTCTATATCCTGGGTGGGTGGCAACGCCGATTGCAAATGCTGCCTTTGGCGGCCACAAAGAAGCTACCGAACTCGTCAAGCGCGCCATGCCGGGCCCTTTTGGTCGCGCTGTTCAAGCAGATTTAATCGCAAACGCGGTAATAGTGGGCGTCGAATCTCGGGCGCCGCGCATCATTGCGCCGAAGCGGTGGGTGCCTATGTCACTGTTGCGCGGCATATTGAACGCGATGAGCGATGCCATACTTGATCGCGACAAAAAAGTCCATAAGTTGGTTCGGGCTGTTGAGAAGAAATAGGACGTAACTGCGACTGACCGGTCTCCTTGTTACAGCGGAGACAGTGTCTTAATCTTTCGTGTGGCCGCAACGGGTCGGACCCGGTCTTCCAAAGTTTAGAAGCCGGCCATTCAAAAAAGCGACGCCAAAGTATTTGTTGTTTGAATCGGCGAACGGCAGCTATGTGAAGCCGCCGCTCAGAATTACATCTGAGGAAGGCTAATGCCGTCGACATCAATAACCGCGTCATATAATTGTCGGCGATCTTGGCGAGATCTTAAAACGCCCGTTGGCCATCCCGGGACGGCTATGGTTTGCGGCGTATATCCACGCAACGCTCAATGGGGCGGCGCAACGGCCCACGCGATGGTGACGTTGCCGCCAAGACGCCATTCGCGGAACGGGCTGCGCGGAGCAATCAGGGCGGGGAGCCGCGGGTCGCGCGTGCGAGCATAATACGGCTCCATCCACGAAAGCTCGTCCTGAAATGTCCAGGGGAAGAGATTCTGTTTGACCGGGGTGATCTCGGCGAAGCTGTCGGGATCCTGCACCGCCTTGATCACCAGATTCGCCAGCCGGCCGATTGCGCCGTGATTCTCCTGGTAGAGATTCACACCTTGCCGCTCGGCCAGTTCCGCCGTGAAGACCAGCGGAATCAGCGCGAACGTGTGGTAATGGAGAGCGCGATCGCCGCGCTTGATCTCCCGCTCCAATTCGCCGTGCGGACCTATATCGTGGATGCCCTCCCTGGCACGCGCGAGTCCGGCATCGATCAACCCCTGCTGCTGCGCAAGCGTGCCGATAGCGACAAGATTCAGTCCTGCCCAATAGACCAGATTGTTGTGCAAATGGTTGATCGCATCCGCGTCCCGCGTGGCGATGGCGATACGGGTCAGCCACGGCATAATGACGCGCAGCTGGTCCGCATTAGCCTCGCTGGCTTCCCGGGGCAGCCGCAGCAGCACGAGCGCGAAATCCGTCCCGGCCCAGGAGCGCTCGTAGTAGCCCTGGTATCCGCTGATCGGCCCCATCAAGGAATCCGCGCGGGCCCAACCTTCCAAAAGCGCGAGAACGCAGGTCCATTGGTTCGATTCCGCAGCCTTGTTGAGCTGGTAGATATAGTCCCGCATCGGCTTGACCGCCTGTGCATAGGCGGCCGGATCGTCGTAGAACCCTGCCGGATCGATTGACTTCACCGGCGCGGGTACGGTACACGCAGCGCCGGCATGGTTAATGCCAAGACCCATGAGCATCGCCGCTGAGACAGCGCCCAGCATTCGAATGAATCGATTATGCATAACTATTCCTGTCAGGCTTTATCTTCATGCGAATACTAGCGCGGTACGTGTCGGCGGCAACACTTTCCGTCTGAAAAAAACGCGTGAAGATGTAACAGGTCACCGCGGCAGGCGAAAGCAGCGCGCGCTGTGTCCCGGTATCGATTGTAATAGTCATCGACTTCTTAAAACGGCCGCTATGCAATTTTCTCGACCTCGGCAAGGGTATCTCTCATCAAGGAATTTCTAAGGTCTTCCCTCGTCGCCGGACAAATAGGTAGCCGCGTAGGAATGAGCTGAGCCAGACAGATGGGCTGCGAAGATGCCCAAGTCGTTGTGCAACGCGGTGATGCTACCGGCGATCAGATTCATGCGATACCGGTGTTGGCTAAACGTTAAGTCGAACAAGCACTTTGTTCTTTGATAAGTACATCCCTCTCTGGTTTACCGATCCGTTTAAGGATCACAGAAGACACCACCAATAAGAAAATAGATATCAATCCGATGCAACATGTGATTGGATTCCTGAAATGATGATTGCTAATATTGCCCAGGAACAATCGATTTGAGCGACGGCGATAGTCGGGCTTGTGTGGAGGTTGATCCTGGCGCCCGAACTGAATGGCCCTCTCCAGCATTAATTGTTCGGTGTAGGTGGTCACTGGAAGCTCAGCAAAGAAGGAAAAGAAGAAATGTCTGTTGCTCAAAAAGTATTCCCGGGATGCTGCATGATTGCCGCGGCGTGCCTGTGCTTTTACTTACTGATAAGCGCCCGGCAGTCGGAAGGCACCATGCCATTGCCGCCGCCCGATGCCAAGTTCCAGGCAATGGCGGATTCGTCAGATGTTGCGGCACAAGGCAACCTGCGTTGCGCCGACATGGTGCTGAGCAACCCATACGGGCGGGGCGCCTCGAACTGTTTGAATGATCCGGAACCGTTGGTCCCTACCGCGGATGGAGACGCGAAGATCTTGCGCGCCAAGCTAGATCTGGTATGGCCATGCCAGGGAATCCAGCAACCGAATGCGGCATCGTCTGAATGCACCAAGATCAACGCCGACGCGGCAAGTCTGGTCAGGCAGCTCGAAACGCTAGCAGAGCGGGGCGACAGCCAAGCAAGCACCGATCTGTCGAATCTGGTGCAGAGCCGGAAAAAAACCGCTACCGGTGAATATTTAGATGCGCTTGACCACGCAGAAGCCCGGATCTCGCGCAGGTCGATCAGTGGCGGAATAGAAGCGGAGAAACAGATTTCTCGGCCGTCCCCGGCTTCCGTCGATGGCGTATGACCCGTGGGCGACACAAGGGTATTTCGCTCACCTGAGACCAAGCTGACGCGGTCCGCTCAAGCCGGGGTGTGGCGGGTTTGCCGGCATCGCCTCACTTCATTGACGTTCACATTATTAGGCACTTAACACAATACGTTTTTGCCGCAATGGATTTTACGGGTTGAGAAGTAATGGCCTGTGGAATGGCGTGTCGAGAGACATGGTATCAAAGTAAATAACTATGAAAGTAAATAACTATGGAGACTGAAATGAAAAATCATTGCGTGCAGTTGGGGTTGAATGGGCACCGCCCGTTGAATAGGCATGCCGTAGGTACAATAAATCGCTTTTTAATGCTTTTGGCGTTTATCGTATTTTTCAGCGTGGTTTTGTTGCCAAAGGCTTCGGCCGCCACAAGCACTTGTGATATTTACGCTGCGGGAGGTACGCCGTGCTCTGCGGCCCACAGCACAGTGCGAGCCTTGTGTGGGGCGTATAACGGAAAGCTGTATCAGGTCAAGCGCGCATCTGACGGCGCCACCATGGATATTGGTACTTTAACAGCCGGTGGTATTGCCAATGCTGCTGCACAAGATACTTTCTGTGCAGGTTCTGTATGTACCATTGAAACGATCTATGACCAGAGCGCAAATGGAAATCACTTGACTGTTGCGCCGGCCAGGGGGAACGGTAGCGCAGACATCACAGGCAGTGCCACCGCATTGAAGGTGACGATAGGCGGAAAGTCTGCGTATGCGGTCTATATCTCCGCGGGCGTCGGGTATCGGCGTAACAACACCACAGGCATTGCAACCGGCAGCGCATCAGAAGGCGTATACATGGTTACCAGTGCTACCCATGTGAATAATGGTTGCTGCTTTGATTATGGTAATGCCGAGACAAATAACCTTGATACTGGCAATGGACACATGAATGCGGTCTACTTTGGCACGCTGTGCTGGTTCGCATGTACCGGATCCGGCCCCTGGGTCATGGCAGACCTTGAAAATGGTCTATTCCTGGGCGGCAACGGAAGCAATACGAATAATACTGGCCGCAATACCACTTTTGTCACGGCCATGATTAAACAAGACGCCACGACATATTCCATTAGGGATGGCGATGCCCAAACTGGCGCGTTAAAAACCGATTATGCGGGGCCGCTACCTACTACGCCAGGATATGTGCCTTTCCACAAAGAAGGTGCCATTATTTTGGGTATTGGCGGCGACAACAGCAAGGTGGCAGTCGGTAATTTCTATGAAGGCGCAATGACAAAAGGCAAGCCTTCTGATGCGACCGAAAACGCCGTGCAGGCCAATATCGTTGCAGCGGGTTACAGCGGAAATGCCCTGAGTTCTTATAAAAAACTCGTCAACCAAAACAGCAGCAAGTGCGTGGACGTTCAGCAACCCAATACCAGTGCGGGTAGCAATGTCGACCTCTACACATGCAATGGGTTTGCTTGGCAGAATTGGCAAATGGTGGACTTGGGCAACGGATACGCCAGTATTTATAGCGAGCACAGTGGCATGTGCCTGGATGTCAGCGGATCTTCCAAAGCCAATGGCGGCAACGTGATCCAAAATACCTGCAGCAGTAGCACCAGTCAGCAATGGCAGGTAACAACGACCACCGCTCCCTGGTTCCGCTTGACCTCGCGCAATAGCGGAAAGGTGTTGGATGTTTCCAACTGTGGCACAGCCGACACGACCAATATCCAGCAATGGGACTGGCTCAATAATGCTTGCCAACAATGGCAGCTGCAATAACTATTCTTTTATGAAGAATGGATTCGACTAATGTCCAGTTGAACTAAACCAAGACGCGGTGGCTGGTCCTCATGGGCCGCCACCGCTTTTTATTGGCGGTGTGCCGCCCAGATGGGCAAAGCGCGACACAAGTCCAAAGTCGTCACTCGTTTCGACACCAAGTATGTGATGGACATCCAAGAAGCCGACATATATCTTTGTCTTATCAGATAACCGGAACCCGCTTCTTGCGCTGCGTACAAATCAACCCGCACTCACTAAATACTTTTCTTGCCAACGGCACCAACTTTTCCCGCGCGACCGGTGCCAGTTCCTGCAGATAAGAAACGTAATAATCGATTACCGGTGCTGCGGGGCGGACTTTCAACAGCTTCACTGCTCCGGTGTCGCGGGCTTCCCGCGCCACCGGCCCGGGCACCAACGCAATGCCATGGCCAGCTGCGACCAACTTGATGATTAGAGCCATCGAGTTGCAGGTTCCTCCACTCGGAAGCCGCATCCTATGCGCGCCGAACCAGTTGACAGTAGCCGAATGTAACGACGACGGCGCCGGCAGGCTAAGCACAGTCAATGCGGCAAAGTCCTGCGGTGTAGCCGGGTCGGATGCAGGATGAAATGACGATGGTGCGATCCATTGCAGGTCGACGCTGCCCAACGCTTCATCGACAATGTGTGCTGCCGACACTGGACTGCTGAGGATGGCCATGTCCAATTCGCGCGCGTTGAGCTTGCGGCTTAATTCGCTGCCGATGTCGACATGCAGTTGCACTCTCAGGCCAGCAAACTGCTCACGCGTGCGGGATAGAAAAGTAGGTAGACCTATCATAGCTGACGATTCGTTGGCGCCCAGGCGCAGCAGGCCCAAGCCAGGCGCTCCGGTATCCATGGCGCCAGAAAAATGATCGGCCAACGTCAGAATCTGCTCTGCCAGTTCGAACAATTCGCGTGCCTGCGATTTCAGCTCTAGCTTGTAACCGCCTCGATCGAACAACTGGTCTCCAACGACTTCCTCCAGATCGCGCAAGCGCGCAGTCACGGCCGGCTGCGTCAAATTCTGGTGACGTGCTGCGGCATGTACGCTGCCCAAACGGGCCACCCAATAAAAACTTTCCAGCTGTTGCAGGCTAGGTCGCATGATCAATATTATTTATCAAGATACATTTAAATTGTAATTATCTTTAATTATGTTACGAGCATACAATTTTTTCTAGAAATACTCACCATTCTTTTCTGGAGAACACCCATGTCACCCGTATCGTCTCAACATCCCGCCCTGCATGCCCACTCTAGCGCCGCCGATTGTCGCCGCCTGATACGAAACGGATCCTGGGATCGCCCTACGGCAGGCTTGGCGGCGCGCCACGTTCAGGTCAATCTTGTCATGCTGCCGGATGCCGAGGCTGCGGACTTTCTTCGCTTCGCCCAACGCAACCCGAAGCCCTGTCCGGTGCTGGCGGTGAGCGAACCAGGTGAATTCACGCTGACTTCCATGGGCGCCGACATCGATCTGCGCCGTGACGTGCCGCGCTATCGCATCTTCGAAAGCGGTCAATACAAGGCCGAGGTATGCGACATCTCCGAGTTTTGGCGCGACGATCTGGTGACCTTTGCCATCGGTTGCTCCTTCACGTTCGAACATACGCTTCTCGACGCCGGCATTGCCATTCGTCATATCGACGAGGGACGCAACGTGCCGATGTACCGCACCAGCATCCAGACCCAGTCGGCGGGCAAATTTGGCGGAGACATGGTGGTCACCATGCGCCCGCTGAAGGCGGCCGACGCCATTCGCGCCATTCAGATCACTTCACGCTTTCCGGGCGTGCATGGTGCCCCGGTGCACATCGGCGATCCGGCGCAAATCGGCATTACCGACCTGGGCTGCCCCGATTTCGGAGAAGCCGTCACGGTGGCCGCCGACGAACTTCCTGTGTTCTGGGCCTGTGGCGCCACCCCGCAGGTAGCGCTGCTGCAGGCCAAACCCTCTGTGTGTATCACTCATGCACCGGGGTACATGCTGATCACCGATCAGCTCAACATCGACTACGCGGTGCTATAGAGCCATGAGCGCACCTCTGTTGTATGGCATATTGGTTGCTCTAATCTGGGGCATCCAGCCGGTAGTCTCTCGCTATGGTTTTCAACTCGGCCTGGCCGATGCTTGTGGCATCGGCTGGCGCCGTGCGCTCTTGTTGTTTTTGCTGTCGGGTCCATTGTTCAGTCTGATTTTGATCGGCGGCGTCAATTTCGCGCCGGCTTCGCATGGGGCCTTGATTCATCCTGCGCTCACACCGTTGTTCGGGGCGTTGATCAGCCGCTTCGCCTTGAAGCGCCCGGAGCGCTTCTCACTGTTCGGAATGCTGTTGTTGTTGGGCGGACTGGGCTTGATTGGCATCGACAGCGTGCGATCTCCTGACGCGGTGACGTCGGCCGGCGCATGGCGCGGTGACCTGCTGTTTGTGCTCTCGGCCTTCATGTGGGCATGGTATCTGGTGCTGAACAAGGCTTGGAAGACGACGCCACTGGATGTGGTGGCACTGGTGCAGGTGCTGTCGCTGAGCTGCGCGTTACCTTATCTGGCGCTCTTCGGAATGGGGACCTTCGAACAACCGACGAGTGCACTCTGGTTGCAGGCGATATACCACGGACTGCTGGTGAGCATCGTCGGCGTTGCGCTGTTCAACTGGGTCGTGGCGCAGATGGGCGTAAAAGCGCTGATGTTGGGTGCGCTTTCCCCGCTATTCGGCATGGCGGCCTCGGCGCTTGCATTGGGAGAGCCACTGCGTGGCCCCATTTTGATCGGAGCACTCATCATTGTAGCTGGCCTAGTATTGTCACTGCGCGCCGCGTCGGCGCCGCGCCATCAAGGCAAAGTCTGCTAGCGTATTGTTCATTTCGGAAACCGCAAAGATCCCGGCCGTAGCGGTGTCGTGCGCAAGGCCGACCGACACGAACCAAAGTCTCCATTGGCGTGATACGTTTAGCGTAAAAGTTGCGACACACGGCGGCCTCCGATATGCATCCGTTCAGTGCAGCAATGATCTTGCGCGTTTCTCGCCAACGATGGCTAGCGGTCAGCTATCAATTCAAACTGGGCCTGCGCTGCAAGCAAAAGCGCAAGTTCAAGGGCACCACGAATTCAACCATTAATAACTTAAGAAAAAAATGAAAGCGATTATTACAGGCGGCAATCGAGGAATCGGACTCGAAATAGCGAAAAATCTCTTGAGCAGAGGATACGAAGTTCATGTCTTATCCAGATCCGGAATCTCCTCGCCTCCAGAAGGGATCATCTCCTGGACGGCAGATGTTTCAGATTTCGAACAGACAATACGGATTGTCGACAAGATCGGAACACCAGACGTATTAATCAATAACGCTGGAATCATGAACGCGAAGACGGCGAGCGATTATTGCAGCGACGAGATTCTACACATGCTCAATGTAAACCTGATCTCTGCCGTGCGGCTTAGCGTTCGCTTGGCCGAACAAATGGCCAACAGCAGCGGCGGCCGGATCGTCAGCATGGGGTCAATTGCAGGAGAAATTGGCCATCCAGACATTTGGTACGGTATTTCAAAGGCCGGGATCATGAATGCCATGCGCTCCCTCGCACGAACCTATGGACCGAGAGGCGTGGTCGCTAACTCGGTGGCACCGGGCCCCGTGGAGACGGAAATGATGAAGAACATTCCTGAAGATAGAAAGACCCGCTTGAAGGCAGCCACAATCAGTCAGCGATTCTGTTCCGCAGAAGAAGTGGCAGCAACAGTTTGCTGGCTCGCGACTGATGCACCGACATTTATCAACGGTGAAGTCATTGATATGAACAATGGCACTAACTACCGCTAGCCTGCCGCAGCACGTGGAGAAAATGCCGATTTGCTCCACGTGAAGGTCCGCTCTACGGAAATTCGAAAGGCCGCTGTGGGTCGAATTCTGGCTTTCGCGAATGACCTAGTCCGGCCCAGACTGTGTAAAAACGCGACGCTCCTTGGGAATCATATTTTCACCGTTTTCCGGCCATCAGTGTAAACGTAATCAATCCCGAAACGTTATTTGGCTATCTCATCAAACGGCGGGGTAGCTAGATGAAGCGCTTTATTCAGGGAGAACATCGCACCCAAGGCATGCTGCTCCCCGAACACTTGGATGACTACATCACCGAACACAATCCGGTGCGCGTCGTCGATGTGTTCGTCGACGAACTGGATCTGGCCAAGCTCGGATTTGGTGGCGTCGTTCCAGCGGAAACTGGCAGGCCTTCGTATCATCCTGCAATGCTTTTGAAGATTTACATCTACGGCTACCTCAACCGCATCCAATCCAGTCGACGTCTTGAGCGGGAAGCGCAACGCAACGTTGAACTGATGTGGCTGACCGGTCGATTGGCGCCCGACTTCAAGACCATTGCCGACTTTCGTAAAGACAATGGCAAGGCGATTCGCAATGCGTCTCGTGAGTTTGTGATGCTATGCAAGAAGCTTGACCTGTTCTCCGACGCACTCGTTACCATCGACGGTAGCAAGTTCAAGGCAGTCAACAATCGTGACCGGAATTTCACCACAGATAAAATGCAACGGCGGATGCAGGAGATTGAAACAAGCATCAATCAATATCTCACGGCCCTCGACACCGCCGATCGTCAAGAACCCGAAGTAGCGCAATTGAGAACCGTACGCTTGCAAGACAAGATTGCCGCCCTCAAGAAGCAAATGCAGGCACTCAAGGAAATCGAGGTCCAGCTCAAGGATGCGCCAGATGGGCAGATTTCCCTGACCGACCCTGATTCCCGCTCCATGAAGACGCGCGGAACCGGGATGGTCGGCTACAACGTCCAGACGGCAGTCGATGCGAAACACCACATCATTGTTGAACACGAGGTCACCAACGTAGGCTCGGACCGGGACCAATTGTCCTCCATGGCCGAACAAGCACGTACTGCCATTGGAACCGAGAAGTTGACCGCGATTGCAGACCGGGGCTACTTCAAAAGCGAAGAAATTCTGGCGTGCGACAAAGCCGGCATTACCGTCATTGTTGCCAAGTCCAACACCTCCGGCGGCACTGCAAACGGGCGATTCGGCAAGGACGATTTCATTTACGACGCGCAGAACGATGAGTATCGCTGTCCGGCGGGTCAACCGCTGATCAGGCGCACGACCACTACTGTGCGCGGATTGACCCTCCATCGTTACTGGTATTCAGACTGCCATAATTGCGCCATCAAGGAGAAATGCACGCAGGGTAAAGAGCGACGTGTTACGCGCTGGGAGGACGAGGCTGTACTCGAAGCCATGCAATCGCGCCTGGATCACTTTCCAGATGCGATGCGAATTCGACGCCAAACCGTCGAGCACCCGTTCGGGACGATCAAGTTGTGGATGGGATCGGCGCACTTCTTGACGAAGACGTTGAAACGGGTCAAAACCGAGATGAGTCTGCATGTACTTGCGTACAATTTGAAGCGTGTAATGCAGATATTGGGCGTCGGCCGATTGATGCGGGAAATTCGGGCCTGAAGGGTAATGCCGTTCAGTTAGGGGCAATTCCCTCATATGGCAGCCCCGTCATTCCCGCGAACGCGGGAATCCAGGTTGCTGAGTATGGCGGCGAAAATGGATTCCCGCGTTCGCGGGAATGACGCAACGGGGAATTTGTGCCGCCTAACTGAACGGCATTAGGGCCTGAAGGGCTCTTTTTGCTGTGAAATTGAACGCGATTTGGAGCGCATTGCAGTGGTTTTTAGACTGCCACTCAAAAAATATTTCGTGCCGCAGCCGGAAAAACTGGTCAGAATAAACCGCTCTTGTGGCGTGGATGGCGGTCGTTGAACATGTTATTGATCGTGCCAACGAATTTTTATGTTTTTACACACTCTGGGCCAATTGCGGTCGGTCGTCTTTTTGCAAATGGAGAACAACATTGGAAAATAGTCAGTGCGCGTTTAACCAGATGGCCACTGCAGAAGCATGGGCGCGAGGATGGACCCTTACGAGGGGGAAACCTCGTCCCGTAAATCAGACGTATGGATACAAAATTGACTTAGGCGCGCCCGACCACCTCGAGCGCCATGTAGTAACCAATTTCGATACGCAAGCTTTGCGCGAGCTATCCAGTAGCTTAACGGTTCCGGGGACATGGCTTAAAGTCTGCGCAAGCCCAGAAATGGTAACGCCTTTTCTTCGTGATATCTGGACGATTCAGCCGCCTGAGTATTTGATGGCTGCGGCGTTGCGCAAAGACG
>NZ_JAGQEG010000241.1 GCF_018305005.1 Collimonas silvisoli | reverse complement strand
TGACCTTACCCCGCTGAGTGCACCAATCGCAAGTTAGTAATTTCGCTGTTTTCGTTGTGATGCAATACCCGGAATTGGTCCGGTGCCATTTGCCCAAGGGCGCTATGTGGACGAACTGAGTTGTAATCAATTCGCCATACTTCGATGCGCTCACGGGCCTCTTGCAGGCTGCGAAACGCATGCTGGTTTAAACATTCTTCGCGCAATCGACCATTAAAGCTCTCGATGTAGGCATTTTCGATAGGCTTGCCTGGCCGAATGAATTCTAGCTTCACACCGCACTGGTGCGCCCAAGCATCCAGCGCTTTGCTAATAAACTCCGGGCCATTGTCTACCTGAATGACACTAGGGCAACGCCCAACTTGGCGCAACTGTTCAAGCACACGTGCCACCCGACTGCCTGTCAGTGAGTGATCAACTTCGATCTTCACGCATTCCCGATTCCATACGTCGATGACTGTCAGCATGCGCATTCTCCTGCCGTTGCTCAGTGCGTCAGAGACGAAATCCATGGCCCAACGCT
>NZ_JAGQEG010000240.1 GCF_018305005.1 Collimonas silvisoli | reverse complement strand
GGTGTCCAACTTTTGGGGTTCAGTTCAATCGGGCCGTTTTCTTTATGCCTGGCGCGCATCGAGCGCCGTCGCATCTGACGGTACCGGATCCGGTCGACCCATCGACGGCAACTCTCTGCGGGGCAACTCGTACAGGGTTGCCGTTTTGCCGACCAGGCCCAGTTTTACTCGTACCGGCTGGATATTCATCTGACGCAACCGTTGATCGCGCTCCAGCTGCTGCAAACGCAGAATCTCCGGCACCCACCAGGGCAATTTCTCGGCGCCACTGAGCCAGTTCCGAATAGATCGCTCGGATCGCTTTAGCCGTCTGGCGATTTCCTGCACCGGAAGCCCTGCGGCGTAGTAGGTAAGCGCGGCCGGATTACCGTACCGCTGGTTTGGATATTTCATTCTTGTTTTCTCCCTGGTGTCCAGTCCTAAAATAGGTTGACAGGTTTTATTGCAACACAAACGCTCGATGCACCGCATCGGGCGTTTTGTATTTCAGGGCCGTATGCGGCCGTTCCCGGTTGTAGATCCGAACGGATTGCGC